>PZPB01000066.1 GCA_003045865.1 Bacteroidota bacterium
ACTCGTTGACTAATGGTTGACTAAATGACGAAACAAAAAACCTCAACAAATTGATTAACAACTCGTTGAGGTTTCATTGTGCGGAGAGAGAGGGATTCGAACCCCCGGAGGTGTGACCCTCAATAGTTTTCAAGACTACCGCATTCGACCACTCTGCCATCTCTCCAGTATGTTTTCCTTATTTCCTAAGGGGTTGCAAATGTAAAATTATTTTTAGCTCTACAAACAACCTTAAGCCTCTTTTTCTGTCTATATTCGTATAATATTCTACTTCGAAATATATACTCTATGCGCAAAGTATTTATCTTGCTGTTTATCAGCTTCTTCGTATCAGCAAAAAAAACTAACCTTTATATTTCCGTTTCTGAGTTTCTTACCGATCAACGCCAATCTTACGTTGAATTGTACTTTGGCATTGATAGCTATAGCCTTGACTATGTTAAAAGGGAGTCTACTTTTATGGGGGGCTTAGAAGTGACCGTGAGTGTTTTTCAAGAGGGCAAAATTATAACGGGCGACCGTTTCCGTATTCTTAGTCCAGCTTACGCAGATACCAGTGGCCTTAATCAGATATTATTCCACCAACAGCGCTTTTTACTTGAGCAAGGAAGCTACGAAATGCAATTGCAAATTGTAGATATTAACGATACCATCGAACGCTATGAGTTTTCACGCAACATTATTTTAACCATCGATAAAGAAAAAGCGGATCATTCCCAAATCGTTTTCCTCGAAAGTTTTGCTCCCGCGAGTGAAGCTCCCAAAAACTCTTATCTCCGCTCTGGCTATGCCTTAGTACCGACTATTAGTAGTGGCACGCCTTATTTCCCTGAAAGCACGAAGCAACTTTCTTTCTATAACGAACTTTATAATTTAGATAAAGTACTGGGAGCAGATACCAAGTTTCTTTTGCGCTATTACTTGCAGGATGAAAGTACCGGTAACAAACTGAATAATTACGCAGGCTTTATTAAAAGTTCGGCGGCTCCGGTTATCCCTGTTTTAAACGCTTTTAATATCGAAAAACTTCCTAGTGGTAATTACAACTTGGTAATTGAAGCTCTCAATCAAAAGGGTGAACAAATTATAGAACACAAAACATTTTTTTACCGTAAAAACGCGGAGGGTGAAGTCCTACCCGGTAGTTTTGAAGCGGAGGACTACACAGGCACTTTTGTTGACTTCTTGGGTAACCTCGATAGCGTTTATAAATACGTAGAGTACCTCTACCCCATTTCTTCCGAAAGGGAACAGATAAGTCAAGAAAACCTTTTGGCGCAAGCTGATGAGCAAATGCTAAAACAGTATTTTTTAGCATTCTGGCGCAATCGCAAACCACTTGCTCCCGAGCAAGCTTGGAAAACCTACCATCGCAAAGTAAGAGAAGCCAATAATTTGTTTAGCAGTGGCCTCAGATTAGGTTATAAAACAGACCGTGGTAGGGTGTGGTTAATGTATGGCCGACCCGACCAAAAAGAACACCGAGCCATGGAACCCAATATGCCCGCCTACATTATTTGGCAGTACAACAAAGTGCAAAGCGATTTTGTGGTTACTCAAAATAATAAGATGTTTGTTTTTGGAGAGTTTGAACCCTCCACCCAAGAGTTTCAGTTAATCCACTCTACCGCACTAGGTGAACTGCAAAGCCGCGATTGGCGCCGCGATCTTTACTTCCGTGCTTATGGTGGACCGGGAACGATTGATCCTGATAGTGATCCTAATGCGCGTGAATTTGGTTCGCGTACTAATCAAAACATCATTTTAGGAACTACTGGTGCAGACCGGATAAACCGCTAAATTTGCGGCATGATCGTATACCAGATTGCGGTGGCCTTTGGCCGTATCGTGTCCTTTTTACCTTTCCGACTCATTTATGGGCTTAGCAATTTTATCGCTTGGCTATTAGGCTCTGTTCTAAAATATCGCACCGATGTAATTCAGCGTAATTTAAAGGCTTCCTTTCCAGAGATGTCGCAGAAAGAACAGCACAAAACCCAAAAAGGATTTTACCGAAATTTTGCTGACATAATAGTCGAATCTTTCAAGAGCTTAAGCATCTCCGAAAAAACCATGCGCCAGCGTTTTGTGCTGCGTAACCCCGAGGTGTTTCAAAAGCTTTACGATCAAAATAAAGGCTTAATCATGGTAATGGGTCACCATACTAATTTCGAGTGGACTGCCATGTCCATTCCCCTCGTGGTGCCCCAAAACTGCTATGCGGTTTACCATCCTCTTAAAAACCCGTTTTTCAATAAACTAATTGTTAAAATTAGAGAGCAATTCGGCCTGCAACTTTTTAAAATGGCGGATACTTACCCCTTTATGTTAAATAATCCTGATCCCAATCCCCTCTATGTTTTCATGGCCGATCAGAGTCCCCATAAAGGGAAGATTAAGTACCGTGGAGAGTTTCTTAACCAATCTACACCCGTACATTTAGGCGTAGAAAACCTGAGTAAGAAGTGCAACTTAGCGGTAGTTTTCATCAACATCATCCGCGTAAAACGTGGTTTTTACGAAATAGAAGCGCAATTGCTTTTCGATAAGCCTCAGGAAACTGAAACCTACGAGATTACCAATACCCACCTGCGGGCTTTGGAAAAATTAATACAAAAAGACCCACCCAATTGGCTGTGGAGTCATAAACGCTGGAAACATGCCTAATGCCCCCATTGCGGTCGCCATTCTTAACTGGAACGGAAAAAAACTCCTCGAACGATTTTTAGCTAATGTACTAGAGCACAGCTCTCCCCTAGCCAAAGTTTATCTTATCGATAATAATTCGAGCGACGATTCCATTGCTTATACTAAAGCAGAATTTCCAGCAGTAGAAATAATTTCCTTAGCCGATAATTATGGCTATGCGGGTGGTTATAATAAGGGACTTAAACACATCGAAGAAGAAATTGTAATCTTACTCAACTCCGATGTAGAAGTTAGTCCCAATTGGTTAGAACCCCTTTATTCTCGCTTTACAGCAGATGCGACCCTGGCGGCATTACAGCCTAAAATTAAAGATTTGAAATCCCCCCAACATTTCGAGTACGCTGGCGCCGCCGGTGGTTATATCGATATTTTAGGCTACCCATTTTGTAGGGGTAGAATCTTCGATCATTTGGAAAAGGACCAGCAACAATACAATAATTACCAAGAAGTTTTTTGGGCTACCGGTGCCTGTTTAGCCGTGCGGAAATCTGCCTTTGAGCAAGTGGGAAAACTCTATGAAACGCTTTTCGCGCACATGGAAGAAATTGATCTTTGCTGGCGATTGCAACTGGCAGGTTTTAAAGTAGCGGTAGAGCCCGCTTCGGAAGTATACCATTTAGGGGGCGCCACTTTAGAATCATATTCGCCCCAAAAAACCTATCTCAATTTTCGCAATAGCTTAATTATTCTCTTCTTAAACCTACCGCACAGCCACGCGATTCCAACTATTTTAGCCCGGCTAGTTTTAGATGGAGTATCGGCAATTCGTTTTCTCCTGTCTGGGAAACCGAAATTATTGTTCGCCATATTACGCGCCCATTTTGCCTTTTACGGAATGTTCAATGCCCTGTTTCTTGAAAAAAGAAAGCGGAAATCGGCCCCTTTAAAATCTTTAAAAGGGGTTTACCCGAAAAGTATTGTAGCGGCTTTTTATCTGCGTAAGCGCAAGACTTATAACGACTTAAAGTTTTAAGCGGGTAAAAAATAACGCAAGGCCAATTCGTAAGAACGCAAGCCCATGCCCGAAATTACCGCTTTGGCACCGCTCGAGATATAGCTAAAATGGCGAAACTCTTCCCTTTGAAAGATATTGGAGATATGCACTTCAATAAGAGGACAGTCTAAGCTTTTCACGGCATCACCCAAGGCTACCGAAGTGTGGGTAAATGCAGCAGGATTGAGAATAATACCATTCGAATCTTCAGCTGCTTTATGGAGGGCATTTACTAATTCGCCTTCTATATTGGACTGAAAATAGCTGATTTCCAAATGACTAAAGGCTTCCTGTAATTGCTTCAAGTACTCCTCAAAACTTTGGCCGCCATAAATTTCGGGTTGACGTTTACCTAGCAAATTTAGGTTAGGACCGTTGATGATGGCAATTTTCATTTAGTACATTTAGGGCATCAAAAGTACTAAATGAACTGGAGCAGCGCCATTAAAGAGTTTTGCGATTATATGAAGATTGAAAAAGGCTTGGCGGAAAACTCGGTAAAGGCCTATCGGCGCGACCTTTTTAAACTGGCGGTTTATTGCGAAGATCAAAATTGGATGCCTTTACAGATGGATTTAAAAGCGCTAGAAGAAGCCGTGATGCATCTCTCAAAAGAAGGAATTAGCACCAATAGTCAGGCCCGTTTTATCTCTAGCCTGAAAGGTTTTTACAAGTACCTAGTTTTAGAAGACTATCGCGACAGCAATCCCGCCGAACTGCTAAATGCCCCGCGTTTAAGTCGCAAACTGCCCGTGTATTTAGAAGAAGATGAAGTAGCAGCCATGATTAATTCGGTGGATCTGAGCAAGCCCGAAGGCATGCGCAATAAGGCGATTTTAGAAACCCTTTATGGTTGTGGCTTACGCGTTTCGGAACTAACCGATTTACGCATTTCCGACCTCTTTTTAAAAGAAGATATTATTCGCGTTAATGGCAAGGGAAATAAGGAACGCCTCATACCCATTAATGCGTTGGCTCAAAAACGCATCGAGCTCTACCGCAAGGAAGTGCGCGTGCATCAAGAAATTATTCGCGGCCAAGAAGACTTCCTTTTTCTCAACCGCCGAGGCAAGAAATTAAGTAGAGCGATGATTTTTAATATCGTAAAAGAAGCGGCCTATAAAGTAGGAATTCGCAAGGAAATTAGCCCCCATACCTTTCGGCATAGCTTTGCTACACACCTGGTAAAACACGGCGCCGACTTACGAGCCGTGCAAGATATGCTGGGACATGAAAGTATTACCACTACTGAAATTTACACCCACCTCAGCCAGCAACAATTGCGCGATACCATTACCAATTTCCACCCCCGCGCCACCAATTAGTTTCCTTAACGGAAGATGGGAAATAGAATTAAAATCTCTATTCAACTAAATTTTTAGTTAATTTGTTTAAATACTATCTCATGCTGCGAATTTGCCTCCTAATTACTCTTTTTATTCCTGCGCATCTTGCGCAAGCACAGAAAGACAGCCTGCAAAAAGAGCTAAAAAATGAAGTAGCCTTGATGCAGTTTGATCAAGCCCTGAGGAGCCTAAACCTTCTTTATGCCAATGACAAAGAGTCCGAGTATTATTTGCTCACTTCGGCCTATTGTTATGAAAATTTAGGTCAAAGCAAAAAGGCGCAAGAGCAATACGAAGCGCTGATTTTGGTTAACGACAGTCATAATATTGCCAAGGTGAAGTTGGCCAGTCTTTATAAAAACCAAGGGCTCTATCGGCCCGCTTTAGACTTATACAGCCAACTACTAAAGGCCGATCGAAGCAATGCCTATTATCACAAGCAAAAGGCGCAAATTTCCCTGCAGTTAAGCGATGTGCAAGGGGCCTTATTTAGCTCTCAAGATGCCTTAACTTATAGTCCCCATGATGTGGAGGCGATTTTTGGTCTCGCTAAAATATATTTGGAAGTGCGTTATTATCGCGCTACGGACAGTCTGGTAGACTTGGCTTTAAAGTTAGAGCCCAACAATATTCCTGTGCGAATTTTAGGTGCAAATTCTGCTTATCGTCAAGAAAATTATACTATTGTTAAGGAGCACATCGAGGAGAATTTCCGCATCAGTAAAGACTCTACCGCCTATCAATTGAAGCTCCTAGGGATAGCTGATTTTCATTTAAAAAAGTACGCGGCCAGCATTCATTGCTTGGAGCGCATGATTTTGAAAGAAGACCCAAGCGAATTGATATACAACTACCTAGGCCTAGCTTACTTTGAGACGCAGCAATATGCCGAAAGTGAAAAAGCCTTTACAAAAGCTCTGCGCAAAGCAATTTCTGATAAAACGGGCGCCTATTATTCCTATATAGGACTCAATCAATATCATCAACAAAATTATACTATGGCTGTAATCTCCTTTGAAGAGTCTTTCCATTTTAAGAAAGACCCACTGATTTATTATTATATAGCCCGCTCCTACGATGAGCAGTTTGCCGATAAAAAGCCTGCGCAAAAATATTATGAGCGATTTTTAGCCACGAGCAGAGAGGCCGATGATGCTTACACTAACTTTAGTAAAGAAAGACTTTCGCAGTTTAAAACCGCCGATCATTTTAAAAAGGTTAAATCTGATGAGTAGGTGGGAATTAATAGGCCAATAATTCTTGTAAGGTCTTTTTAAAGCGCTCTTTTCCTAAAAAGCCTTTTTCTAGATCAGCTGCAAAGGGAACGGGCGTATCTAAACTAGCTACTCTCTTTATCGGCGCATCTAAATATTCGAAAGCTTCCTCGGTAAGAATAGCGGCTATATCATTCACGATGCTGCCAAAGAGCGTATCTTCCGTAAGGATAAGCGCACGGCCAGTTTTTTTAACTGAAGTTATAAGGCTTTCTTTATCTAGTGGCATCAAGGTGCGTAGGTCAATTACCTCAACATCAAGCTCCTCTTCCTCTACATAATTTAAAGCCCAGTGTACGCAAGCGCCGTAGGTTATAATACTAGCCTTAGTTCCTTCCCGCACTATGTTTGCTTCGCCAATAGGCGTGGTATAGTAGGCCTCGGTAACATCGCCATAAATAGAACGATAAAGCGCCTTATGCTCAAAAACCATAACCGGATTTGGGTCTTCTAAAGCACTAAGTAGCAAACCTTTTGCATCTTGTGGAAAGGCCGGATAAACTATTTTCAATCCGGGTACATGGCTAAACCAAGCCTCGTTACTTTGGCTGTGAAAGGGACCCGCCGCCACACCGGCACCCGTTGGCATGCGAATTACTACGTCCGCATTTTGTCCCCAGCGCCAGTGAATTTTCGCGAGATTATTCACAATTTGATTGAAGCCTTCGGTGGCAAAGTCGGCAAATTGCATTTCCATCATCGCCTTATACCCGGCAATGCTTAAGCCCAAGGCAGAACCCACAATGGCCGACTCACACAAAGGCGTATTGCGCACGCGCTCTTCTCCATATTTATCGGCTAGGCCTTCCGTTACTTTAAAAACACCGCCATATTTAGAAATATCTTGGCCCATCAAAATCAACTTAGGATGGCGCTCCATCGCCTGATCTAATGCATTATGAAAGGCATCCACCATGCGCATTTCACGCTTCTCGCCGTCCGGTAAAGTAGTACTATAGGGGTTTTCCGCGAATAAGTCGGCGAATTGCTCCGCCTCATTAAACTCTATTTTGGGTTCTTTATAGGCCTCTTCAAATGCCGAACTAATTTCGGTTTTTATCGCTTTGGTAATGGTCTTATCTTCCTCAGCACCTAGGAGGCCTTCATTAATTAAAAAGGTACGATAATTCTCAACTGGATCCCTTTCCGACCACTCATCTTGTAAGCCATCGGGATAATATTTGGTGCCCGAAGCTTCTTCGTGACCGCGCATTCTAAAACTGCGACACTCGAGGATAAAGGGAACGGAATCTTGTTTTATTTCCGCAGAAATCTCTTGGATGGTATGGTAAACCTCTAAAAGGTTATTGCCGTCAATACTCTTTCCTTTTATTCCGTAACCAATGGCCTTATCGACAAAACTTTTAAAGGCAAATTGTTGATCACTGGGTGTACTTAGTCCCCACTGATTATTTTCCACTAAAAAGATTACCGGTAATTTCCAAACCGCCGCTACATTTAAGGCTTCATGAAAATCACCTTCACTAGCACCACCATCGCCCGTAACTACCAAGCAAACTTTATCCTCGCCTTTTAATTTATGGGCTAGCGCAATGCCATCGGCAATGCCTAGTTGAGGACCCAAATGTGAAATCATTCCCACTAAATGATGCTCCACTGTTCCAAAGTGAAAAGAGCGATCGCGGCCTTTCGTAAAGCCATTTGCTTTCCCTAAAAACTGTGAAAAAAGTCGGTTTAAAGGAACTTCACGCGTAGTAAACATACCCAAATTGCGATGCATGGGTAAAATAAATTCATCCTCTTGCATAGCCAAAGCCGCGCCAACAGAAATAGCTTCTTGGCCGTAGCCCGAAAACCACTTCGAGATTCTACCCTGTCGAAGGGTGATGAGCATTTTGTCCTCAATAAGACGAGGTTTTAAAATGGCCTTATAAAAATCTATTAATTGGGTATCGCTTAAACCTTTGCGGTTGAATTTCATGCTGTGCTTTTTGAGGGATCCAAAAATACCTTTTTATCTTAATCCTAATCCTTAAAAAACAAGAATTACAGAAATAAAGCAACTGTTCAAAAGCACTTGCTCTTCACTATTTTAGGATTAATGCTTTTCTCTACCTTTGTGGAAATTTCAAAAAAATGTCTGAAAAACTTGGTATTCCCTCGGTTAATCTAGCTGATTTTTTAAGTGGTGATGCACAGCGAAAAGCTAGCTTCGTGCAAGACTTAGGAAAAGCTTACGAAGAGATTGGTTTTGTCGCCTTAAAAAATCACCGTTTAAGTGATGCTTTAAGTGCGGAACTGTATCAGCAAGTGCAAAACTTTTTCGGACTGAAAGAAGCGCAAAAAAAACAATATGAAATTGAAGGTCTTGCCGGACAGCGCGGTTATACCGGTTTTGGGAAAGAACATGCCAAGGGTCGTAATACGGGTGACTTAAAGGAGTTTTGGCATTTCGGACAATACGTTGAAGATAATGATCCCATTGCCAAGGAATACCCGGCTAATGTAGAGGTAGCCGAACTGCCTCGTTTTAACGCTGTAGGCAAAGAAGCCTACCAAACGCTAGAAGACACGGGGCGCGATATGTTGCGAGCGCTCGCTTTATATTTAGGATTGGATGAGTTTTACTTTGATGCTCATATCCACAATGGCAATAGCATTTTACGTCCCATTCATTACCCACCCATTACCGAGGAACCCAAAGATGCGGTGCGTGCCGCTGAACATGAGGATATTAACCTAATTACGCTTTTAATGGGTGCTTCCGCAGATGGGCTACAAGTACTTAACAAACAGGGAGAATGGCTTGGTGTTACCGCTTTGCCGGGGCAAATTATTGTGAATGTAGGCGATATGCTACAGAGGCATACCAATAATAAACTGCGCAGCACCACGCATCGTGTGGTAAATCCTCCGAAAGAAGCTTGGGGCAGCAGCCGCTTTAGCATTCCTTTCTTTTTACATCCTCGCTCGGAGATGCCTTTAAATTGTTTAGAAAACTGCATTGACTCGTCCAAGCTTAAACAATACGAAGACATTACAGCCGGTGAATATTTAAATGAACGCTTACGCGAGATAGGTTTGAAATAATGGCAAAAAAGAAAAGTTTAAATAGCCTCGCCGATTTAGGAGGCATGGTTTACTCTACCGGATCGGCCCCCTCTTGGGCAGAAGATGATACGACTTATGAAGGCCTCGCGCCAGAGGATCAAGCACTAGAAGCTCATCTTGAAAAGAAAGGTCGCGGCGGAAAAGTGGCGGTATTGATTAAGGGATTTGTTGGTTCTGAAGATGAACTGAAAGCCTTGGCTAAAGAAGTGAAAAACCATTGCGCTACCGGCGGTTCGGTAAAGGATGGCGAGATTATAATCCAAGGAAATTTACGCGATAAAATTACCAGTTTTTTGAAAGAGAAAGGTTATCCCGTGAAACGGGTTGGGGGGTGAATTCATATTCCGCAGAGACGTAGCATGCTACATCTCTGCGTTCCATGTTTTTAAACGTCTAAAGAATCCCAAATTCACGCCATTGATTTGGTTATAATTCTATGTTTGTCAGAATCTGATTAACATGGAAAAATTTCAAAACAAATACCGCATTGCATCAAATCGAGCCCAATGGTGGGACTATGGAACAGATGGAGCCTATTTTATCACTATTTGCACTAAAAACAGGAAGCATTATTTTGGAGAAATAACAAGTGGCAAAATGCTCTTGTCTAATGTGGGAATAATGGCTGACCTACTTTGGCACGAAATGCCAAAGTGCAATCCCGGAATTAAGCTAGGCGAATATGTGGTAATGCCCGATCATATTCATGGAATTCTCATTTTGACCGAAAAAGTGATTATTAAGACTACGAAAAAAATCACTGCGGCAGAACCTCTTAATGATGCACTAGCTGAAATGGCAAAGCCAATTATAAAAGACCTTAAAATGTCTAGCATTTCACCAAAACCTAAAACCATCCCCAGTATAATCCGCTCCTATAAATCCGCTGTTACAAAGCATGCCAATCGTTTAAATCTAGAAAATGGCTGGCAAAATCGTTATTACGATCAAATTATCCGTAACCAAGATCAGTTCCAAAATGTGACGAATTATATTAAAAATAATGTGGCCAATTGGAAATAGGAATACCGCGTAGGAGCGTTGCATGTAACGCTCCTACGCGGTATTTTTCAACATCGCCATACGCATGCCCTTATTAACGAACCAAATAAAGGGTAATCCTAAAATGGCAGCCAGACGTAATATTTCATTTTGCTCATCTTGCGCAAGCACATAAAGCCAGATTAAAAAGGCGAAAACCAAAAGGGAAAATAGTAAAGATCGGAGGAGTCCTTGTTGATAATTACGTTTTAATTGCTGCACTTCTCCCGTAAGGGGTAGCTGAATAAATGGCTTTTCCTGTAGGCTTAGCTGATACCACTTCGGCCATTTTCTTTCCTGCGACTTTAACCAGTGTGCTTCCACAATAAAACCTTTGCGATGCTCGCCCATGGTAAACCAATCCTCGGCTTCTAGGCCCCACTTACCGCCAATATTTATCTGATAATAACCTGGCTCTAAGTCAATTTCGAAACTTTGCCCAAAAGGGATACGTGCACATTCTTTGCGATTTACGTAAAATACATAATCGCCAAAATAATCAGCTCTATCAAAACGCTGAACTTTAAGCTTAGCCATTCAACTCTTTTTGATGGGCAATAACTCTTTCATACAGGGCAGTATAGCGCGGACCGATGCTATGGATAGAAAAATGCTCGGCCTGTTTGCGGGCACGCTGCCTAAACTCCATTAAGCGCTCTTCATTTTCTAAAATATGAACCGCACCTTTGCCCATTTCATCAGTATCGCCCACCTCAGCGGTGTAGCCCGTGATGCCGTGCAGATTCACTTCTTCCAGTCCACCCGTATTAGAAGAAACTACAGGCACTCCTGCGCCCATAGCTTCTAGGGCAGCCAAGCCAAAACTTTCTGTTTCCGAAGGCAATAAAAATAAATCGGAAATACAGAGTATACGTTCTACTTCCGAGGTCTTGCCGAGGAATTTAACCTTATCGGCAATTCCTAAGTCTTGTGCTTGTTTGCGCGCTATTTCCTTTTCAGGACCATCGCCCAACATTAATAGGACGGCGGGCATGTTTTTCTGAATATGATCAAAAACGGTAATCACATCAGGAATGCGCTTCACTTTGCGGAAGTTGGAAACGTGGGTGATGATTTTTTGTCCTTCGCTAGCAAAGTTATTTTTGCAGCTTTCATCGGGCTTGTAAAGCGATAAATCTACAAAGTTGGGAATTACTTCAATGTCGCGCTTAATGTTAAAAAAGGAAATAGTATCCTGCTTTAAGCTTTCGCTTACTGAAGTCACAACTGTACTGTGATTGATACTGAATTTCACCGCTTCTCGATAGCTAGGATTCTTACCCACCAGCGTAATATCCGTACCGTGTAAGGTGGTTATAACCGGTAAATTATAATTCTGCTCCTTCAAAATTTGCCTCGCCATATAAGCCGCATACGCATGCGGAATGGCATAATGTACATGGATAACATCCAACTTATACTTCAGGGTAACGTGTACCATTTTACTACTCAAGGCCAACTCGTAAGGCTGGTATTCGAAGAGCGGGTAATCTTGCACATTTACCTCGTGATAGTAAATATTTGGCTCTAAAACATCTAATCGCACTGGCTGACTATAGCTAATAAAATGCACCTTATGACCTTGACGGGCCATGTACATTCCTAATTCAGTGGCCACTACCCCACTGCCTCCGTAAGTTGGGTAGCCTACAATTCCTATATTCACTAGCGCAGTTCTCCTTTTTTGTATTTCTCTGTCTTAATCACATTGCCGTCCTCATCGTAAGTTAACCACTTACCCGTTTTCAAATCCTTATGGTATTCGCCTTCCTCTTTAATTTTTCCACTTTCGTAGAACTCGCGGAATAAACCTTCGCGGAGGTTCTCCTCATAATTAAAGACAGTTTTTATCGCCCCTTCTTGATAATAAGTTTTGGCTTCACCGGCTAATTGTCCCGCGCTATAATTCATGGCGGTACTCATATTATTATTGGTGAAATACCAAATGGTTTTCCCATCGCGTAAGCCATTTTTGTAAAACGAACTTTCTTGCTTGGTGCCAGTGCCGTAATACTTCATGTATTCACCCTCTAACTGTCCGTTTTGATAATTACTTCTTTCGGTGACTTTGCCACGGTTGGAAATTTTTAGGGTTTGACCTTCTAATACTCCGTTTTTGTAATTCTCTAAGTAGGTAATGCTGCCGGTTTGACGGAATTCCATTTTCGGTCCTTCCAGTTTACCCTCGCTATTATAGGTACTTATTACATAGGGCATGCCATTGGGAAAGAATTCCACCAAGGTCGTATCGCTATAGGTTTTTTCGGCTTTTTGTGCTTGCGCAGATGCGTAATTAGGACTAAGGATTAAGGCCCAAAAGCTTAGTGCTAGAATGTTCTGTATTAATCGCTTCATAAATTACTTCTTGAATTTTCGTGCGTGTTGATAGACTTAAAAGTTTTTGATTGGCAGCATCGGGATATACTCTATTGGATAAAAAGATATAGACAATTTCTTCCTCTGGATCGGCCCAAGCCAAAGTACCAGTAAAGCCCGAATGTCCAAAACTTTTATCCGAAACACAGCCGCAAGTTGGCCCAGCTCCGCCTAGTTGAGGTTTATCAAAGCCTATCCCACGGCGATTTTTCTCATCGCAATACTGGCAACGAATAAATTCATTTACCGTAACCGAATCGAAATAGCGAATACCCGCGTACTCTCCTTTCTGCATGTACATCTGCATTAATTTGGCCAAATCATTCGCATTGCCAAATAGTCCGGCATGCCCTGCCACACCGCCAATAAGAGCAGAACCTTGATCATGCACATAACCGCGAACCATGGCTTTGCGAAATACCTTATCGTCTTCGGTGGGAACAATTTGCTCAATTGGAAATATTTTAGTGGGCTCGTAGGTTAAACTAAAAGCTCCCATAGGTGCGTATAAAAACTCGTGAATCAATTCGTCAATCGGGCGACCTTCTACCTGTTCAATTAACTCCATAAAAAGATAATAGCCTAAATCGCTGTATTTGTAGTCACGCGTATCTCTTAATTTGGAATCGAGAACCACCTGAATTACCGTATCCCGAATGTAGCGGCTGCTGTAAAGTCCTTCATTTACCACATTGGGGAAATTAAAATCGCGACTCGTACTGTAATAGCCTTTTTTATATTTTCCTGCTTCTAAGGTACGGGTGTAAAAGGGAATCCAAGGCTGCAGTCCTGCTTTATGAGCCAATATTTCCCGTAAAACCATGTCTTCTTTATTGGTGCCTTTCGTAATTGATAGATAATCTCCTAAGGTTTTATCCAAATTTATTTTTCCCTCTTCCACCAATTTCATTAATAACGGAACGCTTACCGCAATTTTGGTGATACTAGCGATATCGTAAAGGTCTTCAAAGCCAACAGGATGTTTATCCGAATAATCTTGGGTACCAAAAACCTTATTATAAATAACCTTGCCGTGGCGCGCTACTAATACCTGTGCCCCAGGTGTCGCTCGTTGGCGGATGGCGTCTTCCACGATATTATCGATTTCCGCTAGCTTCGTGGCATCCATATCCACTTCTTCTGGTAAAGCAAAACCCATTCTACCAATGGCTTCGGTGTTTAATCCAAAACCGGGCTCAAAAGGTTCTCCCGCACTAAGGGGTAAATGTCCCTTTGCGCCAAGTGCACCAAAAATTATTTGCGCACCAATACTTTCGGCGTCCCAATGATTTTGATAGGAAACCAATAAGGCTTCGGCCCGACGTGCTTCGGGAAAATCAATTAATCCATAGGGGTTGCCAAATAAGTCAATTATCAATTTGTTTTGTAACGAAACCCGACGAATAAAACGCTTTACCTCTTCGCTAATTCGGTAAGATTTCCAAGGGTTTGCATTGCTGGTGTACAGTCCAAAAATAACATAGTCGTAATCGCTTAATGCCGCGATAATTTCTTCCTCTCTATTTTTGGAATAAGAGAAGTGCACTACTTGCGTATATTTCTTTAAAGTGTTTGGAAATACCGATCCCTCCTCTACGCCAGCAGTAATGCAAGCAATCTTTTTACTTGACAAATCACGTATGGGTAAGGTTTTATCTTTATTCACCAACAAGGTGGTGGCCTCAGCGAAAAGGCGTCGGTTAAGCACCTCATCCTGAATGGTATTTAAGTCCTTATTAATTTTATTCGGCTCTACGTATTTCTTTTGTGAAAGCCCAAACCAATTTTTAGCCATTAGAATCTTGCGCACGCTTTTCTCAATATCCGCTGCATTAAGGCTACCATCATTTATTGCTGCTAAAATTTTCTCTTTCGCTAAATGCACATTTTGGGAAAAAACCAGCACTTCATTACCGGCCTTAACCGCTTCCAAATCCACCATACCAGGAGCGTACTTTGCAGCTACTCCCTGCATATTTAAAGCATCTGTGAAAACGAGACCGCCAAAACCTAATTCGTTTTTTAAGAGACCAACAATATCTTTACTAAGGGAACTGGGCGTGCCACTAGCATCCAAAGCAGGCACATTTAGATGCGCTACCATTACCCCTCCTAAACCAGTTTTTGCCAATTTTTGGTAAGGATAAAGTTCTATTGCATCCAAACGACTGCGATCATGCGAAACGGTTGGTAGGGTTTTATGGTG
>PZPB01000067.1:0-1594 GCA_003045865.1 Bacteroidota bacterium
CTGCTCTGGTATTTACGGTTTGTAGACAGTCGCCACCACGCGCACCTTTTTTAATTTCACCTATGGTGTCTAAGGGGAATTGAGCAGCCAACCATTCTTCTATGGCCAACTCTTGAACCTCTCCTTGCATTTGCATAGAACCTTGCTCTTGCTTGCGCTTCATTTGCTCGGTCAAGTCTATCTGGTCTTGCAGTTTCTTTTGAAGCTCTTTGAACTTGAGTTCGTTCTTGTCTTCTTCTGACTTTTTGATTTTCTCTTTTTCCGCCAAAAGTGTTTCATTTAGCTTCTTTTGCGCTTCTGCTTCTGCCGCTTCTTTCAGTTCACTATGAAATACAAATCTTTAGAAACAACTTAGTAACCTGATTTTTCCCTTCTATATGGTGAATGCTAATTTTGGGTCTAGACTTAGGGTTTTTATAAAATATTCTAGAGTGAACAATCTTCACATAGCCTAGCTTTCTAGAACCATAAATGGCGACAGCATACTTATCACGAGAGTTATCTGGCTCCTTTTTAAAGTGCAGTTCATCTCCTAATTGAACCTCACTAAGTTTAACTTGAGAGTGAGATAACCCTGCTAATTCTGTGATAAATTGCTGCCCTCTTATAGGGTTGAAATCAGCTAAAAATTCAAAGTTATCAGTAGGAAGCAAGCCTTGTGTATAAGCTAAAAGTCGCAAAGGATTGGCGCGATAGTCGGAGTCAACCTGCCAAAATTGATAATATGACTTCACATCTTGGCGCTCAGGTTTTAAAAGACGTTGTGAAAATACATCAAGAATATTACTGGTCTGGATCTCCTTATCTAATGTCAATCCAGGATAGCCCTGAAACCCTTCAAGCTTTGCCATTGCAACTCCGTCAGGCAAATACTGAAATACGAGACCATCTGTTGCGTTGCTTTTAACTAACCCAACAGATATCCTGCGATGGCCTCTGCCTTTTCGCCAAACTAAATGCAAATTGCCAAACAGTTTGTTCATAAGTAACTTTCCAGAATTTCTAACCTCTTATTTATAAGAGATATCATTAGCTCTTTTCTCAACTCGGGAAGGCCAAAATTACGAAGATCAAAAGGCAACTCACTATCTACTTGATTAATTATTTCGCGGATCACTAAAGGATCATTCTTTTTTCGCAGCTTCTCCAATATATTATGCGAATCTTCTTTATACGTCTCCACAATTTTGTCAAGTAAATCAAAATGTCTTGGGGACTTACCATTGCGCCATCGAACGGTTGATCGTCCTCTTTTGACATGAGCAGTAAGCATTTGTTCATCTTTAAGAAGTTTTTGTATCCTTTCATCTAATAGTTCTCGACCCAAGCAGCAACCACTATCATAAATTGGAGAATACGCTGGTGCAGCAATCATACTATGATTACGCAAAATTCTTTTTCGAGAAGAGTATTTACTTTTTAATAACTGTTCTTGGTGTTTCGGTAATAACTCGATGCTGTATTTTGCAATTCGAAAGAAAAGTTTCCTTAACCGATACTTACTATCTGAAAGCTCTCGATTAAGTTCATTTATAGTTGCTTCAAAATCACTAATAAAACCTTTTTTAATAAGGATCTTTTGCATTAAAAGTAG
>PZPB01000067.1:1604-6452 GCA_003045865.1 Bacteroidota bacterium
AAACCCCAGTTCTCCGAATGACGGTCTGAATTTCCAATTAGAGCATCAAATATCAAAGTCTCAATAAATTTGGGAAACTGCTCCTCTAGTCCAAAAGTCTTCAGTGCTCCTTCAATAAAGTCAACAGAATACTGATCTTCATCGGAAGCGGGGTCAAAATTTGGAAGATGCCCCATTAAATACTGTATTCCCTCTGAAAGTGTCGAATGACCAGATCTAATCATCGATTTTGAGATACATTGTACAGGTTGGCTCTCGTTATTTGCATCATATGCTATGTTATAATCTAATACATTGAACCCAAAGTATTGTCCCAATTTAGAAGCCACTATTTCTGACCAGAACTCTAAAGGATAACGAATCGTGCCATCATCTAAGACTTTAGACCCTTTAATAAACCATTCTTGGTTATCGTCATCAACAACTATATTCTTTGAACGTGTACCACCCGTTGCAACATAATCCTGTCGAGTCCATTGGCTAACATCAATAAAGCTTGGATTTAGTTTCTCACTCATAATTTAGGGCTTACTTTGTTTACAAGACCTCTCTCTTCCACTTTAAAAGTCGACCACAATAACTTCACCTTACTTTTATTTTTAAACTTAATATCACTTTTTAGAAAGCAGTGTGAGGACAATAGACCGTAGCATTATTCATAGCATTGCTGAAGATATCGAATATTTTCTAAAGCAGATAGCTCAAGAAAATTGAATGCCATATCCCAAATTTCAACCCTCTCATCAGCTTAAAACAAGCTAACATGAGAGTGAAAAGAAAAGTAAGTCTTTTTGCTACTTACCTTGACTAGACCTTTTTTTAGTTAGGACACCTTGCTTGAAATGCCTTCTATTTTACTTAATACTGGAGTTACCAACTATAGATCTTAAAAGTCGATTAGCTTGAAACCCCAAAATTGTATGCAAATTGTATGCAAATGAAAAAGCCAGCAAGCACGCTTATCAACGTAAATACTGGCTTTTATTCAAGTGGGCCCAGCAGGGCTTGAACCTGCGACCAAGTGATTATGAGTCACCTACTCTAACCAACTGAGCTATGGGCCCTTCTTGCCCGAGGACAAGGGGCGGCAAAAATACAAATTATTGTTAATCCTCAAGAATATAATGAGATTTTAGATACCGTAATTTATCCTTAACCTTGTGCCCCTGAAAACAGAAGCTATGATTAAAAATATATTCTTTGACTTTGGCGCCGTACTCATTCCTATTGACGAGATTAAAACCCGTCGTGCTTTTGAGGAATTAGGCGCGCTATCCGCTTTAGCTCAGCAAGATGAGCTCTTTCAGCAACTAGAGAGAGGGGAAGTTAAGGAAGAGGAGTTTTTAAAAAGCATTAGCTCTTTCTTCTTTCGTAAAACAATATTAAAGAAGGATCTGGCGAAAGCCTGGAATGCCTTATGCCATGAAGCTATACCAGCAGAGTCGATTCGACTGGTGCGTCAGCTGAGTAAAAAATACGATTGCTATTTATTGAGTAATACCAATCCGCTGCACTTAGCCCAAATTAAAGAGAATAGCGGTCGTTTTGCCTACAAGAAGTTTATGGACTCCTTTAAAGATCTGTACCTCAGCCACGAAATGGGTAGCCGCAAACCCGAAAAAGCTTTTTACGAGAAAGTATTAAAGGATCATGAGCTTAATCCCGAAGAATGCTTCTTTGTAGATGACCGTGAGGAAAATATTGAAGCCGCCAAAGCCTTAGGTATTAAGACTTGGCACTTCAATCCGAAAAAAGATTCTATTCTAAAGATCGTTAAGAGACTAGACTAGCTAACCGTTCCAATAACCATCATATTTTCTAGGGTAGGACTTTCACTACCTCCCATTGGTTCTAGGGTGATGGCGAAGGCCTGGGCTCCTTCCACAGTAGATAACTCCTGCCAAGCTACATTTTCCTCTAAGGAAACCATGCCGAGGCTTTGGGGTTTGCCATCTACAATGGCCCATAATTGGTATTGACTATCGCTCGGCTCGGCTGGCAAAGCCAAACGGTGGAAATAGGCTTTTTGGGTGACTTTATTCCAGTACATGGCCGAATTGGCATTCATGTCTTCCTTAGCAGGACCCAACACAATCTTTTGCACGTCAGGATCACTTACTACGGCGAGTAAGCCATCTTTTAGCTGCATGGCGGATGCCATTTCCTCGTAGTTATTTTTCAAGTCTTCCATTTGCTCCTGCTGCACCAACATTTCATCCTTCATTTCTAAAGAACTACTACGGGCACTTTGCCACTGCCAAACCATTATGGCTCCAAAAATAAAGGCTATTGCTGCGGCATAAGACCAATAATTAACTTTGGGGGATTCATCTTTATCTTGATCAATCTCTGAAAAGTCAATTAGGATACTTTTATCCTCTTTTTGCTCCGTAGGATCTTGTTTTGGCAAATCCTCTTGCGGTGGGAGATTGTCTAAAATTTTAGCGCGTAAATGTGCGGGAGGCGCTTCAGCGAAGTCGGCTGCCCAGGTACTCATTATGTTTTCTGAAGAACGGAGTACTTCATTAATTTCGGGATAGATCTTGCTTAAGCATTGCACCTCTTGACGCTCTTGCTCACTAACAAAGCCCATTAGATAATCGTCGATTATCCCGCTTTCTATGTACTTTTTAACGTCCAATGTCTCTAGCTAAAAGGGTTTTTAATTCATTTATCGCTTTCCTCGCTCGGGTTTTTACTGTTCCGAGTGGGTGATTCAACTTTTTGGCTATCTCTCCTTGAGAGTATCCCGAAAAGTAGGCAAGCTCTAATACATTTCGATCTTCTTTTCGCAATTTGGCTATTTCTTCTTTCAGGCCAATATGATCTACGGGGAACTCCGTGTTATGATTTTTTTGCTCAATAACATGTACGTTACTATCCGTGTCTTGGATTTGCGGACGGCGATTATTTTTACGCATCAAGTCGATACAAGTATTGCGCGCTATATTAACCATCCAAGTATAAAGTCTTGCCTTATTTGGATCAAAACTCTTTCCTGCTTTCCAAATTTTAACCATCACTTCCTGGAAGACCTCCTCGGAATCTTCCGTGCTTAGAAGCATTTTCCTACACACCCCGTACAGGGCTGCACTATAATTATCATAAATTAATGCCATGGCTTTTTCGTTACCACTCAATAAGTTACGAGTAATCTCCTCCTCAATTGGCGTCTTGTTGCTCAAATATTTTCGTATTCAGAAATCCAAAAAATACATACTTGCGTAGATGATAGTGACAACTTAAAAAACACAGATACAATGTTCTACACAAGAAATTCAAAATTACTAAAAATCGCCATGGCAGCTGTAATTACTTTTAGCTTTGCTAGCTGTAGTGATGACGATGATGACAACACGACTACAAACACTCCCGCCACGGAAGTAGCTACGCTATCGGTAAGCAGTCAAGTTATTTCGCAAAACACCGTAATGGTAAAGATGATCGACATTCCTGCTGACGGTTGGATTGTTATTCACGCTGACAACGGCAGCAATGGTCCAGTTGTACCCGCCATTATTTCGGAGCCAACTTTCGTAAGAGCTGGTGCCAATCAAAACATTGCCGTAAGCTTTAGCTCTGATGCTACTTTAAGCGACGGTGACCAAGTATGGGTAATGTTACACGAAGACACAGGTACTGAAATGCAGTATGAGTTTGACGGTAACAATAACTTAGACCCTCCCTTTATTGCTAGCGGAGCGCCTGTAATGACCCCATTACTATTAGTTCTGCTTCTATTAACTCACCCGACATGGCGGTAAGTAACAATACCGTGGTACTTCCTTCAGTTACTGCTGCTGCAGATGGTTGGTTAGTAATTCACAACGACGATAGCATGGGCGGTATCGTTCTACCCGGAATTATCGGAAAAGTATTGGTTAGCAAAGGGGTAAACACCAATGTAACCGTACAATTAGATGCCGGAGTAAACATTATGCCTGGTCAGAAATTATTCCCCATGTTACACCTTGATAATGGTACCATTGGTACTTATGAGTTTGATGGCGTAGGAGTATTTGACGGACCTGAAGTTTTTGGAAACGATGCCTTCCCCGGCAACGTAATCTTCACAAGCTTTACTGTAACCCAATAGATTAGAGTAGAGATTTTATCCCCCTCATAAATGGCCTCAGGAGAAATACTGGGGCTGTTTTGTTTTTGGGGTTTGATAGGGATTCGGTTGTACTACAATTGTAATTCCGTGGGAAGAAATGCGGTGAGGAGAGGGAAATTAGGTTGAGGTTCATTGTGAGAAATACGTCCAGCGTTAGGAAGAATAAGACCCTGAAACGATTTCAGGGTGACGACTCTTAATAAATAGCTGGGTTAGTACGCCACATTAGATCCTAAGGTCATTCTGAACTCGGTTCAGAATCTCATTTGCTATTGGCGAAAGTATTGAATTGCGTCGGTGATATTTGATAACTAGTAAGTTAAAGACCCTATTAAAATAAGACCCTGAAACAAGTTCAGGGTGACGGTAAAAACAAGCACTTTTCGGCACTATAAGCACTTGGCTTAAATTGAAGATTTATAATGGTTTCGGAGGCTTAAACAAGCTACGATTGCTAAGGTCATTCTGAACTCGTTTCAGAATCTCAATTCTTTTAAGACGCAAGCGTAAATCTCTTGGAAACTAAATACCCGATGCCGGTCCAGTTGGAACCGATTTAATTAAAAAGAGACCCTGAAACAAGTTCAGGGTGACGGTAGGAACAGGCACTTTTCGGCACTAAAAGCACTTGGCTTAAATTGAAGATTTATAATGGTTTCGGAGGCTTAAACAACCAACGATTGCTAAGGTCATTCTGAACTCGTTTCAGAATCTCAATTCTTTTAAGACGC
>PZPB01000067.1:6462-14998 GCA_003045865.1 Bacteroidota bacterium
ACGATTGCTAAGGTCATTCTGAACTCGTTTCAGAATCTCAATTCTTTTAAGACGCAAGCGTAAATCTCTTGGAAACTAAATACCCGATGCCGGTCCAGTTGGAACCGATTTAATTAAAAAGAGACCCTGAAACAAGTTCAGGGTGACGATTCTTAATAAATAGCTCGGTTAGTACGCCACATTAGATCTTAGGGTCATTCTGGACCCGTTTCAAAATCTCGCTTCTAAAGAAACGAAAGCCCTCTCCCCCAACGAAAGCCCTGACTAACTACTTTGTACTAAGTACTCAATACTTTCTCCTATCCATGCACAACTCCACCAATACGCCATTACTCGATTTTGGGTGTAAAAAGGCAACCACTTTGCCGTCGGCGCCTGGCTTAGGGGTTTCGTTAAGAACGCGAAATCCCTTGGCTTGTAGGCGGGCGATTTCCGCTTCGATGTCTTCTACATCAAAAGCAATATGGTGAATGCCTTCGCCACGTTTTTCTATAAATTTTGAGATAGGACTGTCGGGATGGGTACCTTCTAAAAGCTCGATCTTATTTGGGCCTACCTGAAAAAAAGAAGTGCTAACACCTTCGCTTTCTACCTTTTCTACTTTATAGTGCTCCTCATCAAAAAGGGCGGCAAAAACTTCATTGGCGGCTTCTAAGTTTTTTACGGCTATGCCGATGTGCTCAATCTTACGCATCTTAAAATCTATTAAGTGAAACTTTGCATTTCTACCAATTTGTGATAAATCCCCTGCTTATCCAGCAGTTCTTGGTGACTGCCCTTTTCGGCAATTTCACCCTCATTTATCACTAAAATTTCATCTGCATGCTGAATGGTACTCAAGCGATGCGCAATTACTAAAGAAGTGCGGTTTTCCATTAAACGGAAAAGAGCGTCTTGCACTAACTTTTCCGATTCCGTATCGAGTGCACTAGTGGCCTCATCTAAAATTAAAATGGGAGGGTTTTTAAGGACCGCACGGGCAATACTCAAACGTTGTTTTTGTCCACCGCTAAGCTTTCCACCGGCGTCACCAATATTAGTATCATATCCTTTAGGTAGGCCTTCAATAAAATCGTGGGCATTGGCGATTTTTGCGGCCGCAATCACTTCATCACGCGTAGCTTGAGGGCGACCTAAGGCGATATTATAAGCCACACTTTCGTTAAACAATAAGGTCTCTTGGGTAACTATGCCCAACTGCGAACGTAAATCGAAAAGCTTCACCTTTTTGATGTCAATGCCATCGATTTTTAAACTGCCACTATTAATGTCGTAAAAGCGTGGAACCAAATTGGTAAGGGTAGTTTTTCCGCCACCACTCTGCCCTACTAAGGCCACGGTTTTACCTTTTTTAACAGTAAGGTTTATATCTTTTAAAATCTGCTTTTCCTGATAGGAGAAACATACATCTTTAAATTCAATGGCGTCGCTAAACTCCCCTAATGACTGGGCCTCCGGGTGATCTTGAATAGGGTTTTCAGCATCTAATAATTCCAATACCCTTTCGCTAGAAGCGTTACCTTGCTGTATCTTATAGCTGGCGCGAGACAAGCTCTTACTAGGCGGGATAATTTGGTAAAAGAAAAGCACATAGGCGATAAAACTTTCGGCGGTAAAGTCCCCTTGTTCCAAAACCAATGAACCGCCGTACCAAATAATTACCGCCATTACCAAAGAACCCATAAACTCGCTGATGGGCGAAGCTAAGTCGTTCTTGCGCAATACCTTATTCATTAAAAAGTAGTAGTTGCTAATGGCTTTCTCGAAAAGGTCGCCTTTTTGCTTCTCCGCCGTAAAGGCTTTAATCACCTTTAAACCACTTACGTCCTCTTCCGTAAGGGAAAGTATTTCACCCACTTGCTCTTGGGCTTTTTGGCTGGAACGTTTTAGGCTTTTGCCGATGCGTGTAATTAAAAGCGACACCAAAGGCAGCAGTACCAGCACAAAAAGGGTAAGCTGCGGACTCATCCAAATTAAAACACCTAGCGAGGTTAAAATCATAATCGGCTCCCGGAATAACATTTCGATGGTGGCCAAAACGCCATATTCAATTTCCTTTAAATCGGAAGTCATACGTGAAATGATATCCCCTTTTCTTTGCTCGGTGAAATATCCAATGGGTAAAGCCAATATTTTTTGATGCAAGGCTCTGCGTAAATCGCGGGTAATTCCATTACGCATGGGTGCCAGCGTATACTGTGCTAAATAGCGGAAAACGTTCTTAAAAAAGAAGGCCCCCACCACCAAAAAACAAACATATAAAAGGGCTTCCTGCTGCCCTGTATCGGCCATGCGGGTACCAATCTCATAGGCCAAAAACTCTTCTGCATAAGCAAGAATATTATCCTTGTAAACGGGAGCCTCTGCGGCCGCAGGAGCATTATCAAAAATAATCTGTAAAACAGGCACCACCAAGCCAATACTAGCGAGGCTAAATACGGTTGCCATAAGGTTCGAGAAGACGCTTAAAAATACTTTTCCCTTATATGGGTAAGCATAGCGTACGATGCGCCAAAATGATTTCATTGGGGCAAAGGTAGACATAACAATAGATTATATAAATGCAATTATCGCTAAGGTCTTGTTAAAGCAAATTGGCCTAGTAAAAAATTTACCTTTGCGCCTTAAATCGACCTATCTAAGCTCTCTATAAAATGAAAAAAAGACAATGGGCCATAATCGGTGGCCTACTCATTCTTGTTTTAGCCTTTGGGTTAAAAAACAAACTCTCCCAAAGCACCGAAACCGAAAGCCCTAAAAGCATTACCCGCTTAAAGGCACTGCGCGTAGATGAAGTTAAAAACGGACCGGTATTTCTAAATATCAAAGTGGATGGACCGGTGCAAGCGCAGCAAAAAATTGATCTCTTTGCTGAGGTTAACGGCGTTTTAAGTTTACAAGCCACCAAATTCGATGCGGGACGCATCTACCGCAAGGGAGAAATACTTTTAGACCTTGATAATAGTGAAGCCAGCAGCAGTTACCGCGCTTTAAAAAGTCAGTACACCAATGTGCTCGGGCAAGTGATTCCCGATATTAAAATTGACTTCCCCACCCATTTTGACACTTGGTATAAACATCTGCAAAATATTAGTGCAGGAATATGGGAAGCGCCCAAAAACACCGATGATGAAAAGTTGCGCTTATTTCTGAGCGCACGCGGAATTTATAGCGCTTATCAGAATGCCGAAAGTGCCCGCATTCGTTTGGAAAAATATCAAATTCGTGCTCCCTTTGATGGCAGCATCACCGAGGCTTTAGTAGAGCCCGGTCAATTGGTGAGAGTGGGACAAAAATTAGGCGAATTTATGGGCAAAGGAAAATTTGAAATGCTCACTTCTCTCAGTACTACCGAGGCTCCTTTGGTTAATATCGGCGATACCGTTTATTTGTCATCTCGCGAAAGCGGCCACGAATACAAGGGTATTGTTTTCCGTAAAAATGCTAAAATTGACCCCAGCACTCAGCGCTTAAATATTTATGTTCTTTTAGAAGATGTGCGTTTGGTGGACGGTGAATATTTAAATGGAACTATTTCTGGACCGAGCCTAGACAAGGCCATGGCTTTATCGCGTAAGTTGTTGCACAAGCAGGCTAGTATTTACGTGGTTAAAGATTCCGTTTTAGCCGAAAGTAATTTGGAAATATTGCATCAAAGTCCTGAGATGGTAATTGTACGCGGACTAAAAAATGGCGATTTAATTCCCCAAAAACCCATCGCTGGCGCCTATGTAGGAATGCCCGTGAAAATTATTAGTCAATAAGGATGAAGCGTTTCCTAGAATTTTTCATCAAATACCCCATCACCGTTAATGTGCTCCTTTTCGGATCATTAATTTTCGGCGCGGTAGCTTGGAGCCAACTTAATTCCACCTTTTTTCCGCTTATCCCCGAGCGCTTTATTATTGTAAATGCCATTTACCCAGGCGCTTCTCCGGTGGAGATTGAAGAAGGGGTGGTTAATAAAATTGAGGAGAACCTCAAAGGCATTAGCGGCATTGAGCGTTTTACTTCCAGCAGCAGCGAAAACTTGGCTACCATTACCGTGGAAGTGGAGCGCAATGCCAATAGCAAAGAGGTTTTAGACGATGTAGAAAATGCCGTCAACCAAATTAGTTCCTTCCCCGGAAACATGGAACCGGTTACTGTATTTCTGCGCGAAAACCTTACCCTCACCATTACTTTCGCCCTTACGGGAGATGGCCTAAGCTTAAGCAGTCTTAAAAATACCGCACGCAATCTAGAAGATGAATTGCGCAAAGTAGATGGCATTAGTAAAGTGGAGCTTTTAGGCTTACCTAACGAGGAAATCGAAATCGCCCTTAATCAGGAGAAAATGCGGGCTTACAACCTAGATTTCAACACTATAAGTAGCGCCGTAGCTAGCAATAATTTAGATATTACGGGCGGTAAAATTAAAACCGACGAAGAAGAATTACTGATTCGCGCGCGCTATAAAAGTTACGATCCTACCGATCTTTTGAAGGTGGTTATTAAAGCCGATCCCCAAGGGAAAATTGTGCGCTTGGGAGATGTGGCCGAAGTAAGACGACAGTTTGCCGACGAACCAGCCGGCGTGGGTCTGAATGGAAAAACAGCGGTTAAGGTTCTGATTAACAATACCGACAGCGAAGATATTCTCAGCACCGCCAAAAACGTGAAAGCCTTTGTGGCCCAGTTTAACGGAGAGCAAAAAATTATAGAAGCCACGGTGGTGAACAACCAAGCGGATCTCTTGCAACAACGTAAAGAACTGCTGATTGAAAACGGCTTGATTGGAGTTGTTTTGGTTCTAATCCTCCTCTCCCTTTTCCTTAATTTTAGAGTAGCCTTTTGGGTAGCGGCTGGCTTACCCATTTCCTTTTTTGGGATGTTTATTATTGCTACTTATTTCGGAATTACCATTAACGTTATTTCCCTTTTCGGGATGATTGTAGTAGTGGGGATTTTGGTAGATGATGGTATTGTAGTAAGTGAAAACATTTACCACCATTATGAAAAAGGCAAGTCGCGAATTCAAGCGGCGGTTGATGGTACCCTAGAAGTTTTACCAGCAGTAATTTCGGCGGTATTAACTACCATTATTGCTTTTGCTACTTTCTTCTATATCAATGGTAGAGCGGGCGATTTTTTTTCCGAAATGTCCTTTATCGTAATCGCCACTTTAGCGGTTTCCTTAATTGAAGCCCTCATAATTTTACCCTCGCACATTGGCCACTCTAAGGCCTTGACGCATAAATACAAGAAGAATAAACTGGAACGGGCTTTAGAAAACGCCATGAACCAAGCACGCATTCGTTTTTATCAGCCCATTTTAGAATTTGCCCTGCGCTATAAGTTTCTCATCTTCTCCTTTTCCATCGGCCTTTTCCTTATTACTTTGGGTGCAATGGAAGGTAAGATTATAAAAGTGAGTTACTTCCCTTTTATTGATCGCGATAATTTTGCGGTAAACTTAAAAATGCCCGCGGGCACGCGCAGCGACGTTACCAATAGCTATTTAGATAGAGTGCGCATTGCTGCAGATGCGGTTAATGATAGCTTACGTCCTTTAATTCCAGGTGAGAAAGATGTTATTCGTTTAGTTGAGCAAAGTCTGGGGCCGAGTAGCAATGAAGGTAGCCTAGACATAATCTTATTAAACTCCGAAGAACGTGTGATAGGCAGCACCATGGTAGTGAATGCCTTACGCAAAAAAACGGGGCCAATTTACGAAGCGGAAAATATCACTTTCGGTTCGGTAGGTGCTTTTGGAAAACCAGTTTCTGTTTCCCTTTTAGGCAACGATTATGATAAGCTAAATGAGGTGAAAAATCGCCTTAAAGCGGCAATGACTGAGATTCCCGACTTACGTGATATTATTGATACCGACATTGAAGGCGTGCGTGAAATTGACATTGAACTAAAGGAAAAGGCCTATCTCTTAGGTTTAAATCCCGCTTCGGTAATGAGTCAAATTCGCAATGGCTTTTTCGGTTTGGAAGTGCAACGTTTACAAATTGAAGAAGACGAAATAAAGGTTTGGACGCGCTACGATGACGCTACCCGTGCCTCCCTCTACAATTTGGAGGATATGTTTATTCGCAGTCCCCAAGGAGGAAGTTACCCTTTACGCGATATTGCCGATTACGAAATTAGTCGTGGTACCCTTACCATTAATCACCTCGATGGTGCGCGTGAAATTAAGGTGGAAGCCGATTTAGTGGACCCCAATGGTTCTGCTCCCGATATGATTGCTAAGGTGCGCGACGAACTTTTACCGCCCATTTTAGCCGATTATCCAGAAATTGAAGTGCTTTATGAAGGCCAAAACCGCGAAGCACAAAAAACCATTGAATCCGCGAAGCTTACTCTGCCTTTGGTTTTAGTCTTAATTATTTTGGTGATCACTTTTACCTTCCGTAGTTTTTACCAAGCGGTGGTGATATTCACCCTCATTCCCCTCAGTTTAGTGGGAGTAGCTTGGGGTCATTATCTACATGGTATTCCGCTCAGTATCTTCTCCTTTTTGGGAATTATTGCCCTTATTGGGGTCATTGTAAACGACTCTTTAGTGCTGGTTAGCAAGATGAATAATTACCTAAAAGAAGGTCTGGACTTTGCCGATGCGGTAGCCCAAGCGGGTTTGTCACGCTTTCGCGCGATACTCTTAACCAGTGCCACTACGGTAGCGGGATTAGCGCCTTTAATTTTAGAGAAAAGTGTACAAGCGCAATTTTTAATTCCCATGGCCATTTCTCTCGCTTATGGAATTGTAATGGCCACCTTTTTAACTCTGGTTTTATTGCCAGTTTTACTAAGCTACCTCAACCACGCTAAAGTTTATGGTTTATGGTTTTGGTCGGGCCAGAAGCCCAATCACGAAGAAGTAGAGCCTGCCGTAATTGAAATGGAAAGTGAACATGATTAAATATATTCTTCCCCTCGTATTCATTTTAAGCATCTCGGCGCAAGCCCAAGAAAAGCTAAGCTTAAAAAATGCCGTAGCCCGCGCTTTAGAACAGAACCTCAGCATAAAGGTAGCCGAGCAAGATTTACGCATTGCCGATAAAAACAATAACTGGGGCAATGCAGGACTCTTACCCCAGTTAAATGCCAGTGGCTCTTTTGGTCACTCGCAGGTAGATCAGCAGCAACAACTGGCCGTGGGTGGCGATGGTGCTCCTTTGGTAGAGCAAGAGTTTAACGATGCGGTTTCTGATAATTATCAAGCGGGTATTAATGCCAGTTATGTTCTTTTTGATGGATTGGGTCGCTTAAACAATTTAAAGCGTTTACAGCTGCAAGAAGACCTTTCTGATGTACAATTGCGCTTCACTATTGAAAACACGCTGCTGAGCGTCTTTAACGCCTATTATAATTTGGCCCGTCAAGAGGAATTGATGCTTATTGCCAAGGAAGCGATTAAGCTTTCGCAAGAACGCTACGAAAGAGCGGAAATTGCGGTAGAACTAGGCAGCAGCAGTCGTATTGAAGCTTTAAGTGCACTGGTAGATTTACGCAGAGATAGTGTGACCTATTTAAACAGTCAGCGCGATTTCCAGCAAGGCATGCGTCAGCTGAATTTCCTGCTTAACTTTCCGGTAGATACTATTGTAAAGGTAGATACCCTAGTTGAGTTAAGCGACAATCTCGAGTATGTGCCCTTGCATCAATCGGCTATGCAGAATAATGCGGCCATTATACAAGCGCAGGTAAACCGCGAATTGCAAAAACGCAACCTGAACGTAGCGTGGAGCGATCGTATGCCGGAAGTAGCTGCCAATGCGGGCTATAATTACAGTCGCCAAGAAAACGAAGGCGGATTTTTACGACTAAGTCAAAGTACCGGTTGGCAATACGGACTCAGCGCCCAGTGGAATTTATTCAACAGCTATCGCAGTCAAACCGCGGTGGAAGTGGCACGCATCGCCGTTTTTCAATCCGAATTAGCCACCGAGCAAGCCCGTTTACAGTTAAAAACAGACTTGGCCAATGCTTGGTTGAATTACAAGCATGCGCAAAAAATTTCCGCTATGGAAAAACGCAATCTAGGGGTGGCTTTGCTTAATTATCAGCGCACCAAAGAGGCCTACCGTTTAGGACAGGTGAATAATGTGCAATTACGCGAAGCACAGATTAATTACATCAACTCTAAAGCATCGCTTAACAATTTACAATACCAAGCAAAGGTGGCAGAGATTGATTTGCAAAGGGTGGCGGGGACCTTGATGGATGCGGGGTAATCGCGTTAAAACCCGATTTCGATATAAAATTCGGCCTCAGATCTCTTGTAAATAGTGAGTTTTAGCTTAAGCAATAGCGAGCTATTGCGAAGGGCTAAGGCGCAGAAAAACGCTTTTTAGAAGGGGCTTAGCAGTGTCTTTTAAAAAAAATAAAAATCTGAGACTATAATTTTAGGTCGAGCTCAGGTTTGCTAAAACAGAGTAATAAATCCTTTCTTTTGAGTATTGCCTAGCCTCAAGGTGTAATAATAAACGCCACTTTCTTCCACAGGCTGGACGAGGGCTATGCTATCGTTAATAAGCCATTGCCA
>PZPB01000068.1 GCA_003045865.1 Bacteroidota bacterium
GAATCTAACTCTCATCAATTTATAAACGAAAACACTCAGATATTGCCTTATCTCATCCGTGCTCATCTGTTAAAATCCGCGGAAATCTGCGATTTACTCATTATAATAGATGCTACCAAAATCCCAGCGTACAGACGCAATGCATTGCGTCTCTTCAATAATTACAACCAAATCTCCCCCTCGAAGAACTACCCAAAACCCCTAACGCACACCCTACTAATTACTAACTACTTAATACTAAATACTATATACTATTCCACACACTCTCCCACCATATACCCCAAAATCGGACGGCATTTGTTCTCACAGGCAGGATAAAACTGGCGATGGATTCGCTCCAAGGGGCGGGCATTTTTCCCCCACCAAAATTCGGCGATGGCCAAGGCCTTCATATCATGTTTAAAGGCATAATGCAAAAGTTTCGGAGCCGCACATTCTCCCGCTCCCGAGGGTGGTTTCATGCCATTATAATCGGCGAAAATCTCTAGTAAATTCTTTTCCTCTCCCTCGCTATTGAGAAAGTTATAATTACGAAAAAGCTCTTCTTGCAAAGCCTGCGACTTCTCTTTACGCATCTGCCGAAGAGCCAGAGCCGCCTCTTGAGCCTCTGCCTCACCTTTTGCTTCCAAGCTTAAAATTTGCTTGCCTAAAGCCCCTAACTCAAGCATGCCCTTGGTAACAAAATGATTATTGGTGCTTACATCAAATAACGAGGGTACGAAAATACGGGGTTGAGTTGGACCCGTAAATTTCCCTGAAAAAGTAGCTAAATACCCTAATTGTCCATCACTGTTTTCCACTACCAAAACCCCAAACATCTTACCTTTTACCCGACCTTCTTTCGCCGCGCCAAATCCAAAGTTCTGCGCCCAATTTCCCTGATGCGCTTCTATGTAATTACATAAATCCGCCACCGCAATTTTACAGATTTCAGGCGGATCCAAGCCAAAGGGATCATTAAATTGTGACGGTATTAGAGCAGCTAACTCTTCCCCCGCAAGGGGAACAAAAAAAGGATCGGACTCTTGATTGGCCATGCGCAAATTAGACTAGCCTTAGCTTTAGCCTTTGTTTTAGATATAAAGGTAAATCCCCACGAAATGGCAAATGCTACCCCCCAATACTAATAGATGCCACAACGAATGACTGAACCTCATCTTGCGCAAGCTGAAAAATACTGTGCCCAAGGTATAGCAGGCGCCACCAGCAAAAATCCATACCAATAATTCGCTCGGGGCAGATGCGAATAATGGTTTTAACGCGAATACAATTAACCAGCCCATTAAAAGGTAAATGGCAAGGGATAGCTTTTTGTATTTCCCTAAAAAGAAAAGTTTATACACCACTCCAATAATCGCTAAAGCCCACACCGAGCTTAAAATTATCGTGCTCCAATTACCTGGTAAAACGAAAAGCGCAATAGGCGTATAAGTACCAGCAATAAAGAGATAAATCGCAGTATGATCGATTAGGTGTAAATAATATCGTCGGCTTTCCTTTGCGCGATACATGCTGTGATAAACCGTCGAACTTACGTAAGTCCACAACATGCTAAAGCCATAAAGTAGCGCGGCAATCCAGTAGGAAACATCACCTCTATCGCTGGCTTTGCCAATTAATAAAACGAGGGCCGCCAAGGCAAAAGGGATACCAATACCATGGGTTATTGCATTCCAAATCTCTTCTTTCGGACTGGCTAAAGGTGTGGGTGCATGCTGTTTCATAATCGCTTGGCGCTTAGGTTTTTCATTAAAATGCAAGGTCCATTCAAAGTTCTACTCGCTGAAAATTAAAAGTGTCATCAATTATTCTATGCTTTCAAAACGGCGGATAAAACGATTCATTTTAGCCTTGGTGCTTATGGTATAAGTGAAAGGCGCTTTACCGCGATCTTCGTTACGACGGTCTTTGATATCCATTTCTTTAAGGACATTCATAAACTCCTCGTTCGTACTGTAAATACCCATCATATTCCGCCTGTAATCAATATACAACTCCTCGCCTTTGCCTAAGTCTAAATAAATATAAACTTCATCGCCTTTTCGCTTGCGCTGGATTTCCACAAAACCATCCACTTTAGCATTTACAAAAGCTTCTCCTAAGCCCGCTAACCCTACTTGACCAGAACTCAAAAAGGAAATCGACTCGGGCGTCCAATCCATTGCTAGATCACCGAACCATAAAGTCTGCTGTAAGTCATCTGGTACTTTTTCGGGTGCGCCAAAAGCGGCAATTTCTTCGTTAAACTTCACTAAATCTTTGTCCTCCAAACGATGATTAGCGGCTACTTTAAAGGCGGGACGACCAATATCTACTCCTTCCCCATCTGCGGAAGCAGCAATTATTTCTGCTAAATTTTTCAATAAGTCTTTACTAAACGGAAATTCCATTCCTAAACTTAAATCTAAATTCATTTCGTCGGTGGTAAGGTCGTAGTAAATAAGTCCATAACTGCTCGTCGCCAACTGTGTTGCATTGTCTCCCAAACTCATTTCGCCCTCGCCTTCCATGGTACAATCTACATTATTGAAGCGCAAAACATTGATGGGCAAACTACTATTGCTAATTTTCTCCCTTTCGGTGATGACATAACTGGTAATGCCTTCATCGTAATACAATACGCCATTAGCAAAGAACATTTGCTTGTCAACCGGACGCACTTCCTGCGATAAGAAAGCCGCGTAACCACTAATGGTATCAGACGCTAAATAAATTCCGTTGGCCAATGTTTTGGTCTTATCATCGGGATCAATTTCGGGTAATTCAATAATTATATTGGAGGGATCAATCTTACTTTGAAAGTTAAACCAGTTGGTGCTTACGGCATTACAACTAGACTCGATATGCGTATAACCGCGGAAACTTAATTGTTGCTCATCTGCGCGCAGACGCACATTACCATAATAGGCGAAGTAAGGACTCATATAAAAAACTTCGTCTTGGCTAATTTGGGCAAAACCTACCGTGGTTCCTGTATCCACTTTAATTTCTTTAAAACGAATCGGCCAAGGCGTTCCATCCTGATCTAAAAATTCATAATCGGCCGTACCCGTATAACTCTTTGCCGACTGAATATCAATCGTTCCGCCGTAAAAACTGTGGAACTGATTGTAGATACTCGCTAAGATCGATGAGTTGTTAAGCGTGCGCATCTGCGCATTGGTGTCAATGGCCACATAACCTGTATCGGGATAAATGTAAGCATCGGCCACCATAATCTCCGGCACCTGGAAAGACTCCAAAAGGGTATTCTCGAGGTAAAACTTACTGCGCTCTGTTTCAAATCGCAGAGAATCTTGATGCGGGTGTACCGAAATCATTTCCGCTAAACCCGTCCCTCTAGTCTTTTTAACATCGATTGTTTTTTGCGGAATATCCCAACGCGCATAATCCATTAAAGCGATATAGCGGTTGGCCGTGAAGCTTACATAATCGGCCTCATTGTTAAGATTGAAAATTCCTTCCTGCGCATCGAAATCAATATCGGCCTTGGCATTTTCTAAACCAAATCCCCAATTAGCTTTTTCATTGGCACGCACTCTAAAATCGGTTGCGCCCGCCAAGAGTTTGCGACTTTGGAAAGTATAGTCTTTCGAATTGGTTTCTGCATTTAAAAACTCGTTTAAACCTTTACCAGTGAGCCCCGTGGGCGCGTGGGCAAAAGTTCCTGTGCTGCGCATACCGATAGCATCGTATACATGAAAGGCCGCATCTACCGTAGTGGTATAGAGCACGTCGTTTTTCGGCACCCAGTGCAGATCTACTGTTTGGGCTAATACATGCGGATTGCTACCCACCGTACCTTCTTTCTCGGATATTTCGTACTCATAGGTTCGTCCATCGGTGGAATCGGGGAAGAAGAAAAACTCTTGTGAACTAGCATAAGAATTCAAATAATCAATTTTACCATCGCCTCTTAATCCCTGATTACTAAGGCTAAGCTGACTGGTAAAGGTGCCTTTCCCGCCATAGGCCGCCAAGCCTTCGCTAGGGGTTTGTCGTTTGAAACCAAGCGAATAATCTTCCTGTACCTTGATTCGTTCGGCCATATCGGCAAAAATACCGGCACTGGTAAAGACGCCATCGAAACTTAATCCTGTAGTACTGGTATTATCGAGACTGTCAATTTCAAAGGGTTCGAGGGTTACAAAAAACTCTTCACGATTGTACACGCCGTTAAAAATGGAAGGCTTATCGTAATAGATATAGGAGTTTTTAGCACTATTGAAAATGGGATATTCGGAATAGTAGTTTTTCCCCGATTTATTATTGGGTTTGTCAATCTGCAAATCTCCCGTAAGGTCTTGCAATACGGTTTTCACATCTACTAAATAACGCTGACCCAAACTATTCGGCTCGAAACTAACCACCTTAAAGCGCATGGAGTCGATATCGGTCATGGCAATACGGAACTCCTCGTAGTTGAACTTAAAATCGTTTCCCCAGAAATTAAAACGCCCCGCAGTAATTTGTCCGCTAAAATCGAAATTAAGGTCTTTGTGGATAATAATTTTTTGACCATAAGGAAAGAGCCCAACTCTTTGGGAATCAGAGAGAGCAATGGATTTAATCCCTTCTACTTCCATGGCATAATCTTCCAAACTAAGGGTAGCATTGGATCCCTGCTCGAGGCGAGATACAAACTGAATTACATCGTAATCGCGTTTACCCTTGGCGTTGAGAATGTATTCAAAAACCTTATCCTTAATATAACCCTCGCGTTTTTGCACACTGTATTCTACAAAGCCCAAAACCGACATTTGCATCATAAAACGGTGGGCATCACTTTTATCCATCTTTAAATGATAGGCAATGTCTTCATTACTAAAAGTTCTTTGTCCGCCCTGCGACTGCGATAAGCGCTGCAAGGTCATTAGCGGATTGGTGCGGCTCATCCCTTCAATTTCCCTAAAAAGCCTTTCGCGATAATAATTATTACTCTCAAAAACCACCGGCGAAGTAGAGCCCATGTTTAAACTGGAGATAACCATACTGGGCCGGCCAACCTCCCAAGTAATAATATCAAAAAGCAAATCGAGGTTGTGATAGCTGTCGCTGAAAACCGCCCCACCCATTCCTTGGTCGTTGCGAATAATACTAAAACGTCCTAGTTCTGGCAGATAACGCATGGTAACTTTAGGATGATAAATACTATCCTTACCAAGGTAAATTACGGCTTCCACCTCTTCCGAGTACACCTTATCCATGCGCAACCAAAAGCGCTTCGAGCTGACCTTAATTAAAACAGTGTCTTTGTAGGATAGGATAATTGTCGCACGACTCGAATCATCACCACCGCCATAAAATTTAGAACCAATTACCGAGAAGCCGCCCGTATACTGGGCATGTGGTAAAATATAAGGGACGTATAAGTCTTTACGATAGGACTGAAAACGCGGAAAAGTAGCACTGGAAGCTTCCTTGCCCCCTTGGCTGGTAAGGCGTTCCTCAAAACTACCTTCCACGGGCTGATCGAGGTAAAACTTGGTATGTAAAACCACCGAATCCGCCTTAAAATCGGGTTTGCGCACATCAAAAGCATAATTCTTTAGATCTACATAGGCCGAATCTTCCGGCATTCCGGCGCGGGTAAAATAGCTGGTTCCACCTTGCCCCTTAAAGGTAAAAGTCTTCGGGCGATATTCGCCTTGCGTGGCTTCTATTAGGGTACTATCCTTCTTGTAAAAGCCTACTAAATCCATAGTCTCAAAAGAGAAAACCGGTTCGCCATCAAAGCGATAACTAGGCTCTGCGCCAACGATTTCCCATTTTAGCCGACCGTCGTCAAAAAGAACATTGCGGTACAAAACATGGTAAACCGTAGAAAGGTAATCGCTAATACGCGCCGATGGCTTATTGCTTATTTCTTCAAAATCTTTCAGATAAACCAGCAGATCTTCTTCGGCATACTTCTCTTCAAAGGCGATAATAATGCGCAGAAAATAATTCCAATCTTCAAAGTTCTTGACCCGACGACGCAAGAAATTGTTGCTAATCGTATAAATCAACTCTTCCTCTTCCTTACTAATGGTATCCGAACGCCACAGCGAGCCAAAAGAATTGATAAGCGGAAATAATTCGGTTTCCGCATCAAGATCATTCCCCTCTTTTAAAAAATCCTGTACTTCCTTTAAGTAAGCCTCCTTATCGGGACTAAATTTCTTTAAACTCTGAGCGCTTAGTCCAATACCAAGTACCAAGAAAAAGAGGGAAAGACTTAATCGCATTGCTTATAAAGCTTTTATGATTTTTTGTAATGGCAACATTGCCAGCGGTTTTCTTCAATCTTATTCACGAAACTTAAACCTTCGGCTTTCGCTGCTTCGTCAATCAGACTAAAATCGTAGTCGAAAAAACCGCTTAATAGCAGATCTGCCCCCGGGCGCATCGACGCAACATAAACCTTCATATCTTCTAACAAAACATTGCGATTAATATTGGCCAGTATAATGTTAAAGTCTCTTCCGCTCAAGGCAGATGCATCACCGTGCAAAGCTTCAACTTTAGTACAGCCATTGCGTTCCGCATTTTCTGCCGTATTTTCTACGGCCCAGTCAAAATTATCTATCGCCAAAATACTGTTGGCTTCAAGCTTCTCGGCCAAGATGGCTAAAATGCCCGTTCCCGTTCCCATATCTAAAACATCCTTCGCTTGGAAGTCTAAATTGAACATAGCCGCCGACATTAAACGCGTGGTAAAATGATGGCCCGTTCCAAAAGACATTTTTGGTTCAATTACAATTTCAAAGCGATAATCGCCCTGGGCTTCGTGAAAAGGAGCACGGATATATAAATCTTTATTCAGGCTAACGGGTTCGTAATGACGCTCCCATTCTTCGTTCCAATTTATAGTAGCCAACTTTTCGGTAACATAAGAAATCGAATAATCGGGATTACTAAAAAGCGGCAAGGCTTTGAGGGCGCTTTCATCGAAATCTTCCGATAAAATATAGGCCTTTAACCCTTGCGGAGTTTCTTCAAAAGAATCGTAGCCTATGGAATCCATCAAGGCAATTAAAATATCACGCCCGTCATCCACCGGCTTTACCTGCAGGTCTACCACAAAATAATCTTTCATCGTAATACCGATTCACCAATTTTAATTAATTCTATAAAGGACTCTGCCTGAGTAGCTGCCCCACCAATTAAACCGCCATCCACATCGGGCTGCGCGAAAATTTCTTTGGCATTTTCGGGTTTTACTGAACCGCCGTACAATACCGAAATCTCATCTGCTAAAGTGGCTGTGTAAATACTGGCAATATGCTTGCGAATAAAAGCGTGCATTTCTTGGGCTTGCGCGGGGCTTGCTGTTTCGCCGGTGCCTATGGCCCAGATGGGTTCGTAGGCAATAACCAAGCTCGATAATTCATCGCCCGAAAAACCTTCTAAGGCCGACTCTAATTGGCCTTGCACGAAGTTAAAATGATTACCCGATTTGCGATCTTCTAGTTTCTCTCCCACACAAAGAATAGGATATAAATTAGATCTTAAGGCCTTTTTCAATTTTGCATGAATTTGGGCATTGCTTTCACCTAAAATTTCACGGCGCTCAGAATGACCGATAATTACTAGTTCTACCCCAATTTCCTTTAACATGCTAGCGCTGATTTCACCGGTAAAGGCGCCATTATCATTCTCGTTCATATTTTGCGCTGCAATGGAAACTCTTCCATTAGGAGCGTTTTTTACCGCTTGCTGCAGTTGTAAATAAGGAGGGGCAATTACTACCTCAACGTGGGCAAGCGGATTGGCCTCTACAAAGGCATTACTTGCTTTTACTAATTCTTCGCCCTCTTTTTGACTGAGGTTCATCTTCCAATTTCCTGCGATAACTTTTCTGGCCATGATATTTTTGTTTTTGGTTAATTTCTAATGCGTGGATCGATCCAAGCGTAAAGCAGATCTACAATTATGGTTACTAATACAAAGGTAAGAGCTATGAGCAGTACTGCCCCCATCACTACTGGTAAATCGAGCTGATTTAAAGATTCAACGATTTGCTTTCCAAGTCCATTCCATCCGAAGATGTATTCTACAAACACCGCCCCTGCCAACATAGAAGCAAACCAGCCTGATGCCGCAGTAATTACGGGGTTCATGGCATTACGCAAAGCGTGCTTTGCAATTACCGCCCTCCCTTTCAAGCCTTTGGCGCGGGCCGTACGAATGTAATCTTGCCCCATTTCCTCTAGCAAAGAACTACGGGTTAGCTGAATTATTACCGCCAAGGGACGAATTCCTAAGGTTAAAGCTGGCAGAATTAAATTGGACCATTTTATATAAACCCCTTCTCCAAAATCATCTACTTCATAAAGGCTACCGGTCATATTTAAACCCGTATAGTCACTTAAAATGTAGCCAAATAGCCAGGCCATTAAGATAGCCGAAAAAAAGGACGGCAGCGACATACCCAAGGTTCCAAAAACCGTAGATAAACGATCGAAAATACCACCTTTATTTAAAGCGGCTACAATTCCCAAACTAATGCCTAAAACCAAGGCAATTGTCATAGCAGCAATGGCTAAAATTGCGGTATTGGGAAAGGTCTCACCAATTAAGGCGCTAACCGACTTGCCCTGATAACGAAAGGATTCACGTAAATACGGTTGCTTCAAAACCAATTGCCCACCTCCGATAGAAAATAACTTTTGGTAACCATCCGGAAAACGCTTGAGATTGCTAAAGTCCGCCGTATTAGTACTATGCCAAGAAATGGGGCTAATATCATTGAGATAATGTACATATTGCGCACCAACGCTTTTATCAAAACCGTACTTCCGCTTAATATTTTCCAATTGCTCGCTATCCTCTCGTTGATCCAGCATCATGCGCGAGGGATCACCTGGCAATACGTTGAATAAAAAGAAAACGGCACTTATTACCCCTAGCATTACTAGGCAGCCATACGCGATTTTATTGAGGAAAAAAGAGAGCAATTAAAACAGCTCGCCTTCTAGTTCTGCAAAGTCAGGCAAATCTTGATAATGCCATTTCTTAACAATCAAGCCTTTCTTTAAAAGTACAATTCCCGGATTGGCGCGAACAATAGTTTTTAAAGCGGTTTCATCCATACTGGCAATGGAGAAGCGCAGTCCTAGTTTTTCAGTTTTTTCAGCAACCACACTGGGTAAGGAAGCACTTAAACCTAAAAAGGGAATACCTTTATCGGCTGCCGCTAAGGCGAATTCATTCAATTTAGCATAAGCCTCATCCTCAGTTTTCTCCATGCGGTAGGCTATGGATAAGAATATTAAATCGGCCTCTAAAACCTGATCGGTAATCTCATTTCCTGCTAAATCAATTACAAAATCGTGAATGGGTGGCTCATAACCTTCTGTTTCGAGGGCCGTTTCGGTAAGATCACTGTTAATCTGCCATTCTTTTTTCTCCCACCAACCTTCATCAATATAGCGCCTAGAGTCTATTTTCATAGATTCCCCACTAGCCGCATTTTCTAAAGTATAAATAGTAGCATATTGAGTAGGTTCGAAACCCAGCTCCTCGGCCGATTTCATGCCCTCAATTATACTTTTCCCTTCTGCATAAGCGCGGAAATCTTTGAGTGGCAAATGATTGAGAACCTGATGGCCTAACCAAAAACATAAGAAAAAGGACAGAGCCAAAGTAATATAACTACCCATCGGCTTTAATAAGGGCTGTATAAGCTGGCGCTGAAAGAATATAATAGCGATAAGGACGGTCAAAACTACATCCTTCCCAAATGATTCCCAAGGTGTTAATGGAATAGCATCACCAAAACAACCACAGTCGGTTACCTTATTAAAGTAAGCCGAATAGAAGGTTAAGAAGGTGAAAAACACGATCATTAAAAGCAGAAGCCAAGCCGTTAGATTTTTCCATAAACCGAGCAATAAAGCCACGCCTAACAAAACCTCCAGCACCACCACAAAGAGGGCTATCGGCAGAGTATAATCGAGTAAGAAGGGTAGATTTAAAACATCGGCGGCAAAATAATCGCCTAATTTAAAGGAGAAGCCCATGGGGTCATTCAACTTTATCAGTCCCGAAAAAATAAATAAGAGTCCTACTAATAGGCGCGAAATCTGGGTTATTAATTTCATATAATTAAGACTTTTCTGACATTAAAATTAAGGCGAAAACGGCGTAGTTTAGCATATCGAGGTAATTGGCCTCTAAGCCTTCTGATACTTGGGTTAAACCAGCATTATCTTCAATTTGTTTGACCCTTAAAAGTTTTTGTAAAATAAGATCCGTTAGCGATGAAATGCGCATCTCGCGCCAAGCCTCGCCATAATCGTGGTTTTTACGCTCCATCAATTCTTTGGCAATTTTTGCCTGTTTATCAAAATGGACTGCGGCCGATTCGGCATCTAAATCGGGCTGATGGGCGATTCCTAATTCCAGCTGAATTAAAGCCATAATGGAATAATTGATAATCCCAATAAATTCACCCGCCGGTTCATCGGCTACCATTTGCTGACCCTTCTGCTGAATGCTGCGTAAGCGCTGGGCTTTTATAAAAATTTGATCGGTCAGCGAGGGTAAGCGTAAAATGCGCCAGGCGGTACCGTAATCTTCTAATTTCTTGGCGTATAAGCTGCGGCAATTATTGATTATTACCTGATATTGCTCAGAAGTATTTGTCATTTGATAATTTCGCCTCTAAATAATTACAAAATTTGGCGAAAGATACGGGATTTTACAGCAATGCTAGCCTCAATTTAGGCGGAGATCTTCTCCCTTTACGACCTGCCCTGGTAATGGGAATTTTAAATATAAATGCCGATTCCTTCTACGATGGTGGTAAATACACATCTGCGCAAGCGGCCTTAAACCAAGCCTTGAAAATGACCGAGGAAGGAGCCGATATAATCGACCTTGGCCCCGCCAGCTCCAAACCGGGTGAAGCGCTAATCGACCCCAAAGAAGAATGGCAGCGTTTAGCAGGCGTATTAAAATTATTACAAGCTGAGGCGCCTCAGCTCAAGCTTTCGCTCGATACCTATAACGCTGAAACCGCCGATCGCGCCCTTAATCATGGCGTAGCTATGATTAATGATATTTCGGGCGGAAGTTTTGACCCCGAAATGTTTCAAACCGTTGCCCGCTATAAGGTTCCTTATGTTTTAATGCACATTAAAGGCGAGCCAAAAAACATGGTTCACCAAACACAATACGATAATATTCTCAGCGAGCTTTCGAATTATTTTTCCGAAAAATTAGAACAACTTTATGCCCTCGGCCTCAATGATGTTATTCTCGATCCCGGCTTCGGTTTCGCAAAAACAATGGAACAAAATTATCAGCTGATGGCGAATCTGCAGTACTTTAAAGCTACTTTCAAAAATCCCCTTTTGGTGGGGATTAGTCGTAAATCGATGATTAGCAAATTTCTAAATATCGACAAAACCGAAAGCCTCAATGCTACTTCGGTTTTAAACAGCATCGCCTTAGACAAGGGAGCCGACATATTGCGGGTTCACGATGTTAAAGAAGCGCGGGAAGCGGTCAAAATTCTTACATTCACCCAAAATTTAGCCTAAATGTCGTTTCTCGACTTCCGCTTTTTAGATCTGATCGATATTCTCTTGGTAGCCTTTCTGCTTTACCAATTATATCGCCTTATAAAAGATACTGTCGCAATCAATGTGCTTATCGGGGTGGCCGCCATCTATGTAATTTGGAAATTGGTGGGCTTATTACAAATGGAACTTCTAAGTGAAATTTTGGGCAAGTTTATCGGCGTGGGGGTTATTGCTCTGGTCATCGTTTTTCAGCAGGAAATTCGCAAATTCCTTCTTGTTATTGGCTCTACTAATTTCAAAAGACGGCGATTATTTTTAAGGCAGCTTAAGCTGATGCGAGAAGACGATGAAGTAGACTATCGGCATGATGATATCGTTAAAGCTTGTGAGTTTTTCGCTAAAACACGCACGGGTGCTCTCATTGTAGTGGAAGGCGACAGTAAACTTGGCTTCTACAGTTCCACCGGCACCATGCTTAAAGCAGAAATCAGTACCAATCTCCTAGAGAGTATTTTTAATAAGCACTCACCCTTGCACGATGGCGCCGTAATTATAAGCCGCAATACTATTGCAGCCGCTGGCTGCATTTTACCCTTAACGGAAAAGACCAGTCTTCCTTCGCGTTTTGGCCTTCGTCACCGAGCGGCGATGGGGATTTCCGAAAAAACAAATGCCCTTACAATTATTGTTTCCGAAGAAACTGGAGATATCAGCACCGTGCAAGGCGAGAACTTCCAACATAAGCTTAGTAGCGTTGCCTTAAAGGCGGTTTTGAAAGAATTTCATCAGACCTAGATTGAACTTATGGAGATAAATTTTGCTATCTTCGCAGTATCTTTTCAGAAAGTGTAATTCTTACACCAAAGGAGGATTAAAGGGGAAATAACAAAGAATTAATATGATTGCAGCGAAGAAATACGTTATTGCGGATGATAATTTGGTTTTAATACCAGCAAAGAAAATGAGTGATTATTTAAGAGGTAAAAGAGTTTTATTAGCAGGTGCCAATGAGGTAGATGAAATGCTCTTGCGTTATATGGTTGTTGATGGTGGTGGTACACTAAATATTGCTACAACCACAGAAACCTTAGAAAAGGCCTTGCACAAAAGTCGTTATGATTTAATTTTCATGAACTCACGCTTGGGTTCCGATAACGCAATGACAATCCTAAAAAGATTGCGTGCGGAAGGCATTTTAAATTCACCGGTAATTGGCATTTCGAGCACTGAACTAGCAGGGCGTGGTATTTACCATGGCTTTAGTCATGTACTTGGCCGTCCCTTAGAAAAGAAAATTATCATCGAAGCTTTGAGCGAAATATTCGAATCAGAATAGGAAAGCCAATAATTAGACGATTACATTTTATACTTCAAAAGCCCAATTAAGGGCTTTTTTTGGGTCCTAACCCAGAGGCTAATTAGGGGCAGTTTCTTCGGTAGACTTATCAAAAAACTGCATATCCTTCGGATCTAAACCCTCTACCAGCATATGATCACGCCATAAATACTGCTTATAATAGTCGTATTTCGTGCTATCACTCGCGTAGACGTAAAACCGCTCTCCTTGTCGCAAAGAAGCCACAAATGAAGCCTCTTCATAAACTTGCACATGCGCGCTTTCAATTCTAAAATAGCGCCTGCCTAGTTGGTAACTACCAAAAAAAGGAAGCATCAGCAAAGCACTATATAATGCTATTTTTCGCTTATGCAGAAGGAAAACACTCAGCGCCACAATTATAGTCCCAAGCATTGCTGCCTGTTTTCCATTAAAGGGAATGTCACTTATTAAGGCCAGTGGTAAATCGGCGATCTTTTCATTAAAATAGATAAGTAAGGAAAGGAGCTTCTCTAAAAGCTCGTAGAGTATCGGTAAATTTTCCGCCTGCCCTATTAGGAGTAACACGAAGCCCGCATACATTAATACCGTCACTACGGGAATCATCACAATATTACTCAACCAAAAATAAGTAGGAAACTGATGAAAATAATATAAGGATAAAGGAAGCGTACCAATTTGTGCGGCTAGGGAAACACTTAGCAATTTATTGAGCCAAACTAGCGGCTTAAAGCGCGATTCAAACAAAGCTTCAATCTTAGCTTGCCAAATTAATATCCCCAAAAGTGCGGAATAGCTGAGCTGAAAGCCTAAATCAAAAAGCCAAGCAGCATTAAAAATTAAAAGCACAAAAGCCGACAGAAATAAGGCCCGAAAAGAAGTCCCTGGTCGCTCTAAATTCTGCACCGCTGCCATAATACTAAACATGGTGGCCGAGCGTAAGACCGATGGCGATGCCCCACTAATTAAGGCGTATAGCCATATTCCGCCAATCAAAAGCAAACTGCGCAGCACTTGTAATTCTTTAAAATAACCTAAGGCCACCAAGAGATAAGAGAGCAATAAATAAACGATGCCAACATGTAAACCACTAACTGCTAACAGATGCATTGCTCCCGCTGCCGCAAAATCTGCTTTTAAATCTTGACTTAGTTCATTCTTATAGCCTAGAGTTAAGGCTTTAAAGACTGCCTCATTCTCTTCCTTCCAATGCCAACTTTCAATTTCAGCTAATAAATAATTGCGCCATCTTGTGATGAGCTTGGCTTTTTGTGCTTCAGCCTCAAATATGCCCCAATCACCTTTCCTTAAAAATATTTGTCCCGCATAGCCCTTTTGCAGGAGATAGGCACCAAAGTCAAAAGCACCCGGATTTGAATTTTCAGGCAGTTTAGAAATTTTAGACCTCAACCAAATTAACTGACCTTCTTGGGGAGCGATACTGCATGAATCGATTCTCAAATGCGTCCAAAACAATTTATCCGCTAATCTGTCAAGGGAATCATTTCCATCGCTAAAACGAAGGGCCAACTTTATAGCATCTTCTTTTTGCTTGAGGATTTCCTCTACTTTAAAAAGCCGCGGTGATTCATCTCTATCTTCCGCTAAAGCTTCGGGTACACTGCGCTGAAAACTATAAAAACCCAAGGCAAAGAAACAGAGGTAAAAGCTAAGACTTTGTATTCGACTTTTAATTTTCATTGACCCTACCACTAGCTCAATAAGCAGAATCCCCAAAGCTCCGAACGCTAAATACTGCACTGGAAACTGCGGCATAGCCATATACTCGAAAGATAGCTTCGCACTTAAAATACCCACCAAAAAAATCGAAAACAGGCGATACATACAGGCTTATTTCGCACAAAAGTAAATTACGAGCCACCTGCAACCCATCGTCTAAACATTTGACAAACAATTATTTCCCTCCTTACCAACCGAATTTCCCATCCCGCACAATCCTCTTCTTCCCACCGAATTACCATTGAATTACCTCCCTACCAACCGAATTTCCCTCCCGCACAATCCTCTTCTTCCCATCGAATTACAATTGAATTACCTC
>PZPB01000069.1 GCA_003045865.1 Bacteroidota bacterium
ATCCTGGTGTTATTACCAAATATGATTTGCGTGAGCTGGTTATTAATGAAGGTTCTAAAGCCTACTTTCATGCACAAGTGGATGAGGATAATGCCAAGCGCTTTTTTGCTCCTTATAAAAGTATTACCGCTCTTTTAGCCAATATGATCTTGGCGGTTAAGCCTGATGAGAAATATCCATTAGCTTTGGCTACCACCATTATTGAAATGGCGCATTCGTTAAAATACTACGCCAAACATTTACCCGCTTTAACCGATTTCCCGCACGAGACGGATCAGGTTAAGCTAGACGATTTTTTACTACAGCTACTCTATAATTCACTAAAAATCAAACCCTAAACATTTACAAATGAGTAAAGTACGTATTACAGTTGCTAAAGGCGACGGCATTGGTCCTGAAATTATGGACGCCACTCTGCGCATTATGGAAGCTGCCGGAGCCGACTTAGACTACGATTTTATCGATATCGGTGAGAAAGTATATTTGTCGGGAAATACAGCAGGAATTACCACCGAATCGTGGGATATCCTGCGTCGTAATAAAGTGTTTTTAAAGGCTCCTATCACTACGCCTCAAGGGGGCGGATACAAGAGTTTAAATGTGACCATTCGCAAGTCACTCGGTCTTTTTGCTAATATTCGTCCTTGCAAAAGTTTATCGCCATTTATCGAAAGTAAGCACCCCGAAATGGATGTGGTGATTGTGCGCGAAAATGAAGAAGATCTTTACGCCGGTATCGAGCACCGTCAAACCACCGATGTGTTTCAATGCTTAAAGCTGATTACCATTCCGGGTACTCAAAAAATTATCCGCTATGCTTTTGAATACGCCCGTAACAACGGTCGTAAAAAAGTAACCTGTATGGTGAAGGATAATATTATGAAATTGACCGACGGTCTTTTCAGTTCTGTTTTTAAAGAGATGGCTTTAGAGTATCCGGAAATCGAAAGCGAACTAAAAATTATTGACATTGGTGCCGCTCTTTTAGCTGATCAGCCAGAGCAGTTTGATGTAATAGTAACGCTGAACCTTTACGGTGATATAATCAGCGACATTGCGGCGCAAATCACCGGTTCTGTTGGTTTAGGAGGCTCTTCTAATATTGGTAAAGGCTTTGCCATGTTTGAAGCGGTGCATGGTTCGGCGCCCGATATTTCGGGAAAAAACATGGCAAACCCCAGTGGTTTAATTTCGGCAGCGGTTTTAATGTTGCAGCATCTAGGTCAGCTTGATGTAGCCATGAATATTGCCAACGCTTGGTATAAAACTATCGAAGATGGTATTCATACCGGCGATATTTACCGTTCGCATTCCAAACAAAAAGTGGGTACCCGCGAGTTTGCTGATGCCGTAATTGTACGCTTAGGGCAGATGCCAAATGAAATCAGTCCACTAAAATTAAATAAAGACGATTTCCGCCCGATTATAATTCCCGAATACCATCGTCCTAAGCACGATAAAGTATTAGTTGGTGCCGACTTGTTTATTGATAATAGTCATCTTACGCCAGTGCAATTAGGTGCTTTATTGGAAACCCATGCGGGAGATGATTTGAAATTGAAGATGATTACCAATCGCGGGGTGAAGGTTTATCCCGACGGATTACCAGAAACTTTTTGCACCGATCATTGGCGTTGTCGCTTTGTAAATAAGCACAATCCCAAGGATGTTAATAATATGAAAGCGATCGAAAAGGAGACCATTCCACAGTTAATGATGGCTCTTTTAAGCGAGGGAATTGATGTGGTTAAAACAGAAAACCTTTATTATTTCAACGATAAGTTGGCCTTCTCCTTGGGCCAAGGTGAATAAAGCCTCGCTATGAACACCTCTCTAATTTTAGAAAACCTGCTCAGTCCGCCTATATTATTTTTTATCGGTGGGCTGCTCGCAGTCTTGGTCCGGTCCGATTTAGAAATCCCCCGTGAAGTGGCAAAGTTTCTATCACTTTTTCTGCTTTTTTCCATTGGTTTAAAAGGAGGGATAGAATTGGCTCATGGTGAAGACTGGGCACTGATGCTAAAGCCTCTCGGTTTTGCAGTTTTTCTAGCGGTTATTGTTCCTATTTACACTTTTTACATCTTAAAGCGCAAAATAGATATCTATAATGCGGGAGCTATTGCCGCGACCTACGGGTCGGTTAGTGCGGTAACTTTTGTGACAGCAGTAGCCTTTTTAGAGCAGTCGGGTGTGGCTTTCGGTGGACATATGATTGCTGCTTTAGCGATTATGGAATCGCCCGCAATTATTGTTGGAGTGATATTAATTGGCCGGAGCACCACGGGAAAAGGGAAAAATAATTTTAAATCGGTTCTGCATGAAGCGCTAACTAATGGCTCCGTTTTTATCATTCTCCTCAGTTTGGTTATTGGCTTGTTAATTTCCGATGAGCAATATAAAGGAGTGGCGCCTTTTAGCGAAAACCTATTTAAAGGAATATTGAGTCTCTTTATGTTGGACATGGGTTTGCTGGCCGGAAAACGTATTTCTGGTCTTAAAGCCAAAGGTGGTTTTTTGGTGGCTTTCGGTATTCTTATACCACTCCTCAACGCTGGGGTAACGATGCTGCTTTGTCCGCTTTTAGGTATTAGTTTAGGTAATGCCTTTTTACTTACCATTTTGGCCGCTAGTGCCAGCTATATTGCGGTCCCTGCCGCGATGCGTATGGCGGTGCCTCAGGCTAATCCTGGAATTTATGTGCCCCTATCGCTTGGCATTACCTTTCCCTTAAACATCATAGTGGGAATTCCAGTTTATTATTCACTTCTCGAACTTATCTACGCCTAAAATGGAAAATATTAAAAGAGTGGAAATCATTGTTCCACACGCTGAAAAAGACTCATTTTTAAAACTTTTCGCAAAGGAAAAGGTCGAAGGTTTTACCCTAATTGAAAAAGTGAGTGGTATGGGTAATAGGGGCATGCAAGACGGTTTAGGTCTGTCGGATGCCTTTACCAATACCTTAATTATTTGGTATTGTTCTATCGATAAATTTGAAAGTATGAAAGAGTTAATCCGCTCTATGCTAGAAGAGTCGGGCGGTATTTGCGCTGTTGCAGATGCGCAATGGGTGAAGCATTAAGTTATTTATTTACAACTAAGTCTTTATAAGCTGAGTTAGACCTAAAATAACAGCCTCAGATTTTCACTTTATAAAAAAAACGGCTAAGATTCTTCTAAAAAGCGTTTTCAGGCGCTTTAGTCCTTCACAATAGCCCGCTGTTGCTTAACCGCTTCGGCTTAAAACCCACTATTTATAGGAGGTCTGAGGCCTAATTTTAAGTCGAAATCAGGTTTATAGATCTCTGATCTGAACAAAGGCTCTATCAAACAAAGGCTGCTTGTAATTACTGCAAGCAGCCTTTTTATTGAAATGGAATGAGAAGACTTACTTCTCAATAAAGAACTCTATTGTTTTTTCAGAACTGTTTCCTAGCTTGTCTTTAGCAACAACCTTTACGCTATATTTCTTCGCCGATTTTAGTAAATCTACTTCCGAAATATCTAAAGAACGCGGGCTAGAATAGGCTCGCATGGCTTCACCATTAATGGAATAAAGAATTTCTTCAGTACCACAATGCACATCGGTTGCACCAATGTATAATCGGGTGTAATTTGGATAAATGGGTAGGCCTTCTTTAGCGCCAATCTTTTCGATGCTAAAGTTGATGTAAATTTCAGGACCAGTATTGTCGACAAAAACCTTGCTTTCTTTTTGTGTTTCTTTATTGTTTACTCGATCGGTAGAGAAGAAGCCAATGCTGTGATTCCCTTCATTAGGGATGCTAAAAACCGCGTAGTTTTTTAAAGCACCGCCGTCAATACTGTACTCCGTTTTCAGAAGGCCAGAATGGGCGTCGCTCTTGCGAAGACTTATCTCCGTGTCCTTATTAATGAAAAGGGTGTCGCGGTCAAAAAATTGCGGACTGCCATAATTAATGCCAGTGGAAGGAGGGGTGTTGTCCATGAAAACAGGTCTTAGTTCACTGGAGCTACGGTTTTCTACATTGTCGGTAGAGCGGTAGCGGATATTGTGTACGCCACTACTATTGGGAATAGAAAAGGCCGAACTGTAGCTTCCGTAGTTGTCTCCGTCAATTTTATATTCTATGTTTTTAACGCCGGCATGATTATCAGTAGCAGCTAAACTAACTGTTGTACGCGATGAAACATATAGATAGTTACCTTGATATTGATCCCCCTTAATACTGTGGCTAGGCTCTGGCGCTATTTTGTCTAAGTAAAAGCTAAAGCTTTTTGCGGCTTCTGCATTTTTAACATTATCGGTACTGTAATAGTTGAGGGTGTGTTGGCCGTCGCCTAGGCTGCTGATGGAAATATTGGAAGAATAAATACGCTTTCCATTGCCATCGAATTCGTATTGCGTGTTGTTCACGCCGCTTAAGTTGTCGCTGCTACTTAGGCTAAATTTAGTGCTCGGGGCTAAGATGTTTCCTTGATAGCTAATGCCTAAAATGCTATGGTTGGAGCTAGGGTTGCTTAAATCTACCGTAAATTCTTTTTGCTTGGGATTTTCGGCATTTCCTACAAAATCATAAGCGTAATAATATAAAGTGTTTGCTCCTTCTTTGCTTAAATTTAGGCTACTAGCATAGCCAGCATAGACCGCACTATTTAATGAGTAGTTTATAGCTTCAACGCCGCTTACTCCATCGCGGGAGCTAAGACTGCCACTTAATCCTTTGCCGTAAAATAAGACTCCTTTTGCATAATAACTGGGGGCTCCACTTAAACTAAGAGAACTTTGCGGAGCAAGGCCATCTGCGTAAAGCTCATAACGAATCTCTACCTTGGGTTCAACCGTTTTTAAAGTCGTTTGGTCAACCGCCCAGTGGCTGCGAATGTAATTTACACCCTCCGTATCAAGGTACATGGGGTTTGCATACTCTTTGGTTATTTCGCTATTTAATTCGTGTTTTTCCCCATTCGGACTGGTTGAAAAACTTAAGTAGAGGGGTAAGGATTTTTGAACATAGGTTTTGCCATCCTTAATTACCACTTTTTTTTCGTGACTATTTACTGAGGGACTTTGCGCTAAAATACTGCCGCTGAAAAGCCCACTAACTAAGATGCTTAAGACATATTGTTTCTTCATAGAATTGTTGGTGATTGAATTTCCAACAATATACAAATTTAAATAAGTCATATTCAGATCCTAAAGCATTGACCTTTATTCCTTTGATCACCCTTATTTCTTTATACTTTTGGCAAAATTTAGAATATGAAGGTTTTTAAATTTGGGGGCGCAAGTGTAAAGGATGCCGCGGGAGTGAAAAGAGTAGCCTCGGTTTTAGATTTCTTTATAGAAGATGATATCCTCGTGGTTATTTCGGCCATGGGTAAAAGCACCAATGCCTTAGAAAAAATTGTGGCCTTTCATTTAGCGGGCGATAAGTCTGCCTGTGAAAAAGCGTTGTTAGAACTAGAGAAATATCACGTAGATATTATTGCTGATCTCGACTTTCCTCAAGCTCATTCTGTTTATGAGGAGGTTTCGCAATTATTCGCGCAACTTCGCATGAAGTTAAGCCATTTAATAAACGGGGGCTTCAATAAAGTTTACGATCAAATAGTATCCTTTGGCGAGCTGCTTTCTACCAAAATCGTATCTGCTTACTTAAATCAAAACTCCTATCAAAATATTTGGCTCGACGCGCGTCGTTTAATAAAAACCGATCAGAGTTATCGCTTTGCTCGCGTCGACTGGACGTATACTAAACGCATGTTGCAAGATTCGGTGTGTGAGGGGGCGCGGTATTTAACCCAAGGTTTTATTGGGTCTGATGATATGGGAAATACCACCACTTTAGGTAGAGAAGGTTCTGACTATTCAGCCTCTGTAATTGCCTACTGTTTGGCAGCTTCTGAAGTAGTAATATGGAAAGATGTGCCTGGTGTTTTGAATGGTGATCCCAAGGTCTTTGAAGATACCGTTCTACTAAATAGAATTAATTATCGCGAAGCAATTGAGCTGGCTTTTTACGGAGCATCAGTAATACACCCTAAAACGATTCAACCTTTACAGGAGAAGGGAATTCCTTTAAAAGTAAAGTCTTTTGAGAATCCAACCGCGGACGGTACTACCATTAGTGAAGGAGTGAGTTTAGACCCTAAGGCTTCCTGTTTTATTAAAAAAGAGAATCAGTTATTGATAAAGCTTAGTACCCGCGATTTGGCATTTATTGCCGAAGATCACCTGTCGAAAATTTACCAACTTTTTCATCAATTTGGAGCAAGGGTAAACCTTTCACAACATTCAGCGGTAAGTTCATCCTTCTGCATTAATTACGATCCTATCAATGCTTTCCCTCTTTGTGAAGAATTGGCTAAAAGCTTTGATTTAGAACAACGTGAAGACATCAGTCTTTATACCATTCGCCATCATAACGCATCTGCCTGCGAGCAAATAAAAAAGCGTGGTAAAGTACTACTGGAGCAAATTACCGTTGGTACTTATCAGGTGGCGCTATCCGAATAAGTTGAAGATGCCCAAGCGCTTATAAAATGAAGAAAGCTAAACTATACTTAGCCTTTACCGAGCTTAAGAATGAAATCCTTGAGAAAAAAGACAGCCTTAATTTTTGGCGAAACTCATTGGGGCTTACTACCGCGGAAGATTCTGAGGCGATTCAAATATTAAATCAGCTGCAAATTCCGCTGCAATATTATAGAGCAGAGCTGAAGCGCATTCCTGAGAAAGGACCATTTTTAGTGGTAGTCAATAGTAGGAATACGCATTGGGATGCACTAATGTTGTTATGTTTCGTGCGCTTAAAACGGCCAGACTTTGCTATTCTAAATCCAGAGGATGATTCCCTGGATCCCGATTTCTTTAAGGCTTTGGAATCTATAATTCCTTTTGTGAAAACGAAATATACCGAAAGTGTGGATGATCTCGCATCTGCCTTTGAGCGCGGGGAAGGAAGAGGCTATTTAATGCGGGCTAAGAGTAAAAAGAAGCAAGTAGCTCTTAAGGTTAAGCGCTTAGATGAAAAAAGAATATTGACCTTCTTAGCGGATTTCCGTGCTTACGAGGTTCCTATCTTACCCGTTTATTTGAAAAATGGCAAACCTATAGTTGAGCCACATTTAAAAGGAGAGAAGCAGGCTTGGCAAGGACGAGTTTTTCGGCGCAAAGCAACCATTAGAGTGGCGCGCTTACTTTATCCTAAGGAAATAAAGTCTTATCGAGAAGAGAGGCACCTACTTGCTTTGTTGCTGCAGCGGATTGGTATTTTATCATTAAGTCTGCCTCAAAATAAAAAGAGTCTTTTTTTAAGGAGACGACCCTCACAGGCCGAGCAAGTAGAAGAGGAGCCAAGGGCAGAAATATTAAAAAGCGAGATTTCATTCTTAGCCGCCAAGGATAAGTTAGTTTTGAGTAAGAAGCAATTCGCGGTATACCTGGCGCAAGCAGAAGATATTCCTTATTTGCTCAAACAGATTGGACGCTTACGCGAGATTAGTTTTAGAGAAATTGGGGAAGGAAGCAATAAGGCGCTGGATCTAGATTCTTATGATTATCATTATCACCATTTGCTTTTATGGGATACAGAGGCCGAATGCTTAGTGGGTGCCTATCGCTTGGCTTACGGTCCGCAGGTTTTTAAGCGCTTTGGCATAAATGGCTTTTATACCCATTCCTTATTCAAAATAGACTCTGCGGCGTACCCCATATTTGAAAATTCTTTGGAATTAGGTCGGGCTTTTATTGTAAAGGAATACCAACAAAAGCCATTGCCACTATTTATTCTGTGGAATGCGATTAAGAAATTGATGGCTAGAGATGAAAACTTGCAATATATACTGGGTTGCGCCAGTATTAGCAATCGTTTTTCTTCTTTTAGTAAATCTCTAATAGTGAAATACTTGCTTGAAAATCATGGTGATGTAAGTTTAGCCAATCTTGTTAAACCGCGCAAAGCTTTTAAGCAGGATGTAAACCTGCTTAATAAAAAGGGGCTCTGGGATAACATTCCCAGCGATATGGTAGCCTTCGATCGGAAGTTGGAAGAAATCGAGCCAGGCTCCATTCGCATTCCTCCTTTAATTAAAAAGTATATTCAAAGTCAGGCCTTGGTGCTTTGCTTTAATATTGATCCTTTGTTCAATAATTCGCTAGATGGCTTTATGTATATAAAGCGTAAAGAGTTGGACTTACCAAGCCAAGGACACTCGTAAAAAGTGGACCAAATTGCAAAATTAAAAGCCGTCATTTAAACGGCTTTTGCTTCCAACTTACTCGGTTGACTTAGGCTTTTCCTTTAGAATTTGAGATCTGCGCCAGCGCGTACCGTCAAAAACCTCTTTAACCCAAACTGTGCGGAAAAACAGCCTGCTACGACCAAGGTTTTTAAACAAGACAAACTTTTTACGGATGCGCTCTTTCCCTGAATTTTTGATTGACATCTAGATTTAAGAATGTTGTGGTTTTAAGAAAATCAAGCAGGGTACTAAGTTTTTATCTGTTCCTTCTAACCCACTAGTTAACCAATGCCAATCAACCCTATCTTGATTGGCAGAAAAACGTAACTAATGGTGGGCTTTAAATAAGCGGTTTTTCTTGATGCAAATGTAAGAGTCTTTTTTTATTTAAAAGTATAAAGTTGTTAAAGAATATATTAATTGAAAAGAGTTGCTTTAAATTGATAAAAAAAATACTGGACATGCTTTGCGGAGGGCTTGAGGTTTTTGGCTTTAAATTTTTAGTAATTGGCCATGAGAAACTAGGGTTTTATAGATTTAAAGCACTGCCTTCTTTTTGACTAAACGGGAGTAACTCAAGTTTGTTAATATGCTCAGGATTAAGTGGCTTTTCGTAATAATCTAAAACAAAAGGGTAAGAGGCGCATTCTACCTTATCGCTGGTGCTTATGGAAGAGGAAACCATAATGACCAAGCAGTTTTTGTTCATTTTTGTGTTAGCCAATTTTCGTAATACTTCAAGGCCCGACATTTCTGGCATGTTAATATCCAACATAATTAAATTGAGGGTATTTTCTTCGACCTTAAGGTTTTCGAATAGCTTCGCCCCAGAGCTAAAAGCTTGAATGGTACAGGCAAGCTCTGCTCTTTTTAAAATTTGTTGGTGAAGTGCGCAAATTATGGGGTCGTCATCTACCACGATCAGATTTACCTTGTAGCCTATAAATTGAGCAAGGTCTTTTCCTTTGCCTTGAAATACCTCGGGCTTAAGGTCTCCAATAAAATTTAAAGTTTCAACTAGGGCATTGCTGTCTTTTAGAGTGTTGTCAACTTCTTGGGCCGAGAGCATAATACTTTCTAATAGGCTACGCGTTTGATCTTGTAAGTTATCTTTTTTCAAAACCTCGCTTGCTTGAATAATTAAACGCGTTAAGGGTCCACGCGCGAGGTGAGACTGTTTCCAGCTAATTTCTTTCATTTTTTCGCGGTGTAACTCCAACCTCGCGTTTAAGGCTTGTGTTTCGCTTATATCTTTGGCAGAGCCAACTAGAAAGCGTTCATTATTAACGTGAATTACTTCGGAGTCTATTTCTAGCCATTTATTTTTATTCGGGTTTAAACCAACCATAACTTCGTAAATTACGGAAAAGCCCTTATTTTCTTTTTCGGCAAGGCTAAATTTCTCTTGTACTTCTTCCCGATATTGAGGTTTAATAAAAGACATCCAATTCATGGGATCGAAAGTCAGGTCTTTAGGGTATTCTAATGAGTTTTTCAATTGTTGACTTACCTCCCAGGATCCGTTGTCCAAGCTTATTCTAAAATGACCAATTTTGCCAATTTCTTGGGTTTTATTGAGCCAAAATAAACTTTCTTCCAAATTGAGCGTACTTTCTTTTTCGCGGGTAATATCCTGAACTATACCGATGATGCGATATGGTTTTTCTTCCTTAAAAATGGTGGTGAAACTTAGTCGGATCCATTTTTCAGCCCCTTTGTTAGTGCGTATTTTAGCCTCCCATTTATTGCCTGATTCCTTGTGGCTTAGGTCTGTTTTTAATAAAGCTTCTAAACCCGTGAGCCATGTTTGACTTTTAGAGTCATAAAATTTAGTCTGCGAATTTTGAAGACTCACATCTTGTATTTGCAAGTCGAAGATATTCGCTAAGTTTTGAGAGATGTTTCGGATCTCCCGATCTTCCAAATTAATATCAATGGTGGCTAATTTACCTACGTCCCCTGCTGTTTGTAAAAGCTTTCTTTGCTCTATATTTGCACTGCGGTCAATCATTGAACCAATTATCTTATAAACTTTACCTTCACTGTTTTTAACAGCAATGGCCATGTTTTCGGTATCAATATAATGACCTTTGGCATGTTTTAGCCGGAAGTCGTACCGGCCAATCTCTAATTCACCTTTTTGCATTTTGATGGAGATCGATTCTATGCGATCACAATCTTCGGGGTGTATATCTTCAAAGGCCAATTTGGCATTTTCTTTTTGCGGAACATTTCCGTGTATACGCTCAAAGCCTTCACCGCGGAAAAGCGTATTCGATTCTAAATCATGCTCCCAAATTACCGATTGACTAACGCGGTTTATTATTTTAAAGCGTTCTTCGCTTTCTTCTATTTTGTGCAAGTAGTTTTGCTGATCAAAATACTGAGCAATATTGCGGGTTATTTTTCGAATATGATCTAGCGTTGCATCGGTCCAGATTAGGTCATTTTTAGTTTCGAGGCAAAACAATAGAAATTCATTATCATTTTTGCGGGCTGCAATAACATATACTGCACTTGCCTTAGTCCATTTCTGCTCGGTAAATAAACTATGACTGGGCTTGATAAGCTTAGCGTTAAGTATTCCGCAATTTGAATTTTTTTCACTGTTGTAAAGTTCCGTTCTTAAGTCAAAGGGTAAATGGTGAACGGACTTTTTGAAGGGGATAGGGTTATAATTTTCGTCTTTTCCTTTTCCGTAGACTTTCTGCAGATTATAAGTATAACTATTTGCAAGAGAAGAGGCGTTTTCAACTACTAGTCCGATAAGACTAATTTGTTTAATATGGGGCAGTTCACCGAGGGCCTTGAGAAGTTTGTCTTCTTTTTTCGGACTTTCTAGTTCGCCATCTAGAATACGCGAAATTTTAGCGCTTAGTTGTAATAAAGCATTGGCTTCTTCCAGCTCTTTATTAAGTTTAAGGAGTTCGTGCTGTCTTTCACGATATTGTGTAATATCTTTTACTACACCACGGTAAGTAATGGCATCACCTAATTGGTCAAATTCTAATTGACAGCGATCTTCTATATATTTAACCTTCCCTTTAGATGTTACAATGCGATGCGCACTGTAAAACTCCATGTCGCCACTTTTCGCCAAATCCATAATCGAATCTACCTTCTCCTGGTCATTCTCATGCACAAACGAAAAGTGATTGGGAGGAATAGCAAGCCCCTCTGGGTTAAGCTCGAAAATGCGGTAATTTTCTTCTGACCATTCGAAATGGTCATTTTGCACATCGTAATAGTAACTACCAATTTTGGCAAGGCTTTGGGTTTTTACCAGTTCCCTTGTTTTACGTTCTACCTCTAATTGAGCCTTGTGGAAAACGGTATTATCGCGTCCAAAGGCCCATCGAATTTTCTGCTCTGCATTATTCTCTTCGCTTAGAAGATCCCATTCAATGCTAATGTTTTTACCATCTAGAACAACGGCGGTCTCCAATCGCCCTTGTTTTGTAAGCTCGCTATTTTTAGCTTTCTCACTCTTTCTGAAGGGGTGGTTAGTTTTTTCGAGTTTCTTAAGCCAAGGATTTTCATCTAGTAAAGCTTGCGTCTTCTCATTAATAAGACCAATGGTATGGTCTTCTGTGCTGAAGCGTAAAATATAGAGAGGAGACTCGTTAAGTATAAATTTACTTAAGAGATTGACCTCTTCACTTTCTTGCTTAAGAAGATTGATTTCATAGAGATCCTTAAATTCTACTAAAATTTTGTCAGCATTACCATGCTCCTCTTGCAATTCGGAAAAGGAAAGCTCAAATTCTACTGCCCCACTGATAGTTTTAAGGGAGACATAAAAGTTGTTTTGTTGGTTTTGTTCTGGTTCCTTCAGGCTACTTATTAGCGATTGACCATCTTTGCCATTTAAAAAGTCAATTAAGTCTATTTGCGTTCTTCTTTGAACAGCTCGATCTGTCCCTAACAGTTTGTTCAACCTTTCGTTGGCACTTAAAATGCGGGAGTTTCGATCAATTATAGCAATAGGCGATTTAATGGAGTTGAGTACCAAGGAGGTTATATGCTCTTGATATTTGAGTTTGGAATGTGCTCCAAGTTGCGACCAATATTTGCTTACAATTTTACTAAACAGTTTAAGACTGGGGAGTAATTCTTGGGCAAGTTGTAAAGGGTGGGACCAATTGTAAGAAACGAAGCCTTTTAGCTGTTTGTCAGCGAAAAGCGGAACGGCCATGTAGGTTTGACTGTTTGAAGTGCTTAAGAAAGACTTTATTTCCTCTGATTTAACTTCTTCTAGATTATCAATAATTAAGCTTTCTCCCGCATTATGTTCTCTTCTCCATTCCTTAAAAAAGCTCAAAGGGTATTCCTTTACCTTTTCTTCTAATTTTACGTAACCGACACTATTGGTGGTGAAACGACATAATTGAGAGACAATATCATTTTCAATATCCTCATACGAGAATACCGCTATTTCTGCGCCTTGTAAACTGGGTAAAAGAGCGGCCAAGCCTTTGGTAGTTGTATCCCAAAAGCTATTCGCACCAAAGTCTTGCACTAGGTAGTTTTCGGAAATAGCTACGAGGGTTTTATTTACTTCATTTATAGCAGCAACTTGATTTGTTAATCTTAATTCTTGGGTGTAGTCGTGTGCCAGAAAAAGGAAATTTTCTCCATTAGGGATAATACTTACTTTTAATTCGAGTTCTCCTGTAGGTCCATTGATCTGAACATTTTGGTTGTAAATCTCCTTAATAGAAGCTAAAGGAAAGCCCTTTCGAGCGAGCGCTTTTTTGAGCTTTAAAATCCCAATTTCTTCGTTTGCGATACTTAAAACTTTGTGAGCTTCTGGATTGGCCTCTAAAATAAGTCCCTCCCCATCTAAAAGTAACGCAAGATCTTTATTTAGAGTGAAAAAGCTCTCGAGATTTTTTAAGCGGAGGTGATCGGCTGTGATCTCAAAATGAACGCCTAATAATCGTACGGGTTTGCCTTCCTTAACAACGGCATGACCAGTACAATGTACATAAATGATATGCCCTTGTTTGTGTTGGTAGCGTAAAACTTGTTTGTAAGGGACGCTTGGATTTGCAAGGTGAGTTTGCACTAATTTAAAAGCTTCTTTTAAATCTTCGGGATGAACCAAAGACTGCCAAACATCGCTTTTGGCGGGCATTTCCTTTGGGTCATAACCTAAGGTTAGCCAAAACTGATCATCGAAATACTCTTCTTCAGGATTTTCTAAATCCCAAAACCAAATGCCACTAAATACTTGGTTGGATAAAATCGATAAAATGGTACTGTTAAAACCATATTTCTGCGTTAGCTCCTGTTCTAAATAATGCATAGCACCTTATAAATTTTGGGTAAATGTCTTAATACTTAAGATTCCCCTTTTAATTATTCGTTGGCTGAAGCACTCTAATCGGTAGAATGCACAAAATGCTCGACGAATGAAATCCGCTTTTGTCAATTTGGGTCTGATTTTACATCAAAGCCCTCATGCAACATTTTCTTAAACAGATTCTCCCCCGACCAATTCAGTCACCAAAAATAAAATAATGCTTTCGACAATGCTAGGGGCTTTTGCTCTCCAATAATGTAGAATGCTCTAATTTGTCAAACTTATTGTCATTAGTTGAAAAATATATAAAATAAATTAATGTAAATGAGTGTGTTACTGGATTTACATGCTTTTTATTAATAGCATATTGTACACGCAATAAAATGCGCTAAATGTAGTGGTAAGTTTTTATTGTTATAATTTTTTTAGAAGTAGCTTGACAGCGCGATCGGAGTTGGTAGATTTTTATCCCTTCAAAAGGAAGAAGCTTGAGCAAATAATGGATCTAGACAAGGGGAGGGAGTGCACAAAGAAGGCTGTTTCTAAGCGGAAGTCTAAAAAATTGCTTAGTGAAAATGTAAAGGACCATCTGTGGGGGGTGGGGGGTGGCTTTTCCCGCGTCTCGTTTTTGGGGCTTTTCTGCGAATTTAAAATTTAGGACACTGCTTATAGCTTGGTTTAAGGATAATAAGGGAGCAGCGAAGGACTATTAGTTACTAAAACCCACTTCAGACAATTATTAGTGACTTTATTGCCGCTTCCTTATTATTTAGCCCAAAGGCCAAGAGTGCCTACTTTTGAATAAATGTATACCACGGCTATTTTTGGAAATGTAGTGCAGAAGTACCAAGCTCAGGTTTTAATAGTGCGAAATGCAAAAGGATTTACCGAAATGCTTTGTCTATTTTAGGTTTCGTATTATTATTTTGTAGGGGATACAATAGAGAAAGGGCCTATAACATTCGCACTTTGAAGCTATTATGTATGGCGCTCCCCACGAACACCATAATTATCAGAAACTATTGTGTGCTTACAGGCCCTTTTAGCTTAGATTTTCC
>PZPB01000070.1 GCA_003045865.1 Bacteroidota bacterium
GAAACCTGACCTTTTTTGGCATTGCCAGAAGGAGTCGATTCCTTGATAGTTACTACGATACGATCCCCAACGGAGGCGTATCTACGTCCAGTTCCACCTAATACGCGAATAACTAATACTTCTTTTGCACCAGTATTATCCGCTACTTTTAGTCGTGATTCTTGTTGTACCATCGCTTACTTAGCTCTTTCAATGATTTCTACCAGTCTCCAGTTCTTAGTTTTACTCAAGGGACGAGTCTCCATAATGCGCACGGTATCACCGATATTGCAATCATTCTTCTCATCATGAGCGTGAAACTTTTTAGTAAGTTTAATAAACTTACCATACATGGGGTGCTTTTGCTTTTTCTCAACTGCAACAACAATAGACTTATCCATTTTATTGCTAGTTACCAAGCCGATGCGTTCTTTACGCAAATTCCTTTTGTGTTCCATCTTGAACAAACTTATTGAGATGCGCTTTCTAAAGTACGTGAACGAAGTTCTGTACCTAGTCTTGCGATCAACTTTCTTTTTTGATTCAACTCTTGTGGATTTTCCAAAGGAGATATATGGTGAGCCATTTTAAGCTTATCATATGAAATTTTCTCCTCAGACAAACGATCACTAATTTCTTGTGTCGTCATTTCTCTAATAACAGATGCCTTCATTTTAACTCGAATTAGGCACCGGTATAATCCCGGCGAGTGATTATCTTACATTTAACTGGAAGTTTTTGCGCCGCTAAACGCAATGCTTCCTTGGCAATTTCCTGGCTTACACCATCCAATTCGAATAAAATTCTACCTGGACGAACCACTGCTACCCAGTGATCCAAAGCACCTTTACCTTTACCCATCCTTACTTCGGCTGGCTTCTTGGTGATAGGTTTGTCTGGGAAAATTCTGATCCAAAGCTGACCTTCCCTTTTCATGTAACGAGTAGCTGCAATACGAGCTGCCTCAATTTGACGAGAAGTAATAAATACTGGATCTATTGCTTTTAAACCGAAACTACCGAAAGCCATTTCTGCACCGCGCTGAGCATTACCTTTCATGCGGCCTTTAAAGGTCTTTCTATGTTTTGTTTTTTTAGGTTGTAACATTTTTCAATAAATTAAGCCTAAGCGCCTATTATTTTCTTTTTCTTCTGTTACGAGCAGCAGGACCTGCATTGTTCCCTTGAACTGGACCAGCTTTTTTAACTGAGCCAAAAGGGTTACTAAGGTCACGCTTACCGTATACCTCGCCTTTCATGATCCATACTTTAATACCCAATCTACCATAAGTAGTGTGGGCTTCACTTAAAGCATAATCGATGTCAGCACGAAAAGTGTGTAGTGGTGTTCTGCCATCTTTGTACATCTCAGAACGAGCCATTTCCGCACCATTAAGACGTCCAGAAATCATTACTTTGATACCCTCTGAACCCATCCGCATAGAAGCTGCTATAGCCATTTTAACAGCGCGACGGTAAGAGATACGTCCTTCAATTTGACGAGCGATAGAATCGGCCACCAATTTTGCATCTAGTTCCGGACGTTTGATTTCAAAAATATTGATTTGAACCTCTTTACGAGTAAGTTTCTTCAACTCCTCTTTAAGCTTATCTACTTCTTGTCCACCTTTACCGATGATTATACCAGGACGACTGGTAGTAATCGTAATTGTGATCAATTTTAGAGTACGCTCAATTATGATTCTACTTACACTAGCCTTCGCTAGACGAGCATATAGATAATCGCGAATTTTGGCATCTTCCGCGATTTTATCTCCGTAATTACGACCGCCGAACCAGTTACTGTCCCAGCCGCGAATAAATCCTAATCGGTTTCCTATTGGGTTAGTTTTTTGTCCCATTCGGCTATTCGTTAATTTCGTTAGTTACCTCAGTTAATGGCTCCGCAATACGAGGACTAACCACTACTGTTACATGATTACTTCTCTTGCGAACACGGTGTGCACGGCCCTGTGGGGCTGGTTGAATACGCTTAAGCATTCTGGCACTATCCACCTGAATTTCCGAGATATAAAGAGCAGCCTCATCTACGCTAGCGTCTTCATTTTTCTGCTCCCAGTTATTAATAGCAGAAAGCACTAATTTTTCTAATGGTAGAGTGGCGTGCTTTGGACTATGCTTTAATAAAAACAAAGCCTTTTGTACGTCTAAACCGCGAACCATATCAGCTACCAATCGCATCTTGCGAGGACTGGTAGGATAATTTCTTAACTGAGCGATGGCCACACTCTTGCGCGCCTCTTTAGTTGCCTCAGCTCTAAGTCTTTTTCTAGAACCCATATCTTAATTCTTAGCGCTTACCTTTATCTTTCTTATTGCCACCATGACCACGGAAAGTACGTGTCAAGGAGAACTCACCGAACTTATGCCCAACCATGTTTTCTGTTACAAAAACTGGTACGAAAGTTCTTCCATTATGAACGGCTATGGTCTGTCCAACCGCCTCTGGAAAAATCATCGAAGCGCGTGAATAAGTTTTGATCACAGATTTCTTTCCGCTCTCAACATTATCCATTACCCGCTTTTCCAGCTTATGGTGAATGAAAGGACCTTTTTTTAATGATCTCGCCATAGCTAATTACTTTTTACGTCTTTCAATGATATACTTGTTCGACTCTTTTTTAGGAGTACGAGTTTTATAACCTTTAGCAGGAATGCCATTTCTAGAACGTGGATGACCACCACTAGCACGACCTTCACCACCACCCATCGGGTGATCTACTGGGTTCATCGCAACACCTCTAACACGAGGTCTACGACCTAACCACCTACTTCTACCAGCTTTACCACTGCGCTCTAACTGATGATCACTATTACCAATAGCACCAATTGTGGCCTTACAGGTAACTAAGATCATACGAGTTTCACCACTTGGCATTTTAACGATAGCGTATTTACCATCACGAGCAGCTAATTGAGCAAAAGTACCTGCACTTCTAGCAATGATAGCACCTTGACCAGGACGCAATTCAATACAGCTAATAACTGTACCTAATGGAATCTCTGAAAGGAATAAAGTGTTTCCAATTTCCGGAGCAACTCCTGCGCCGCTATACACTTTTTGATCTACCTGTAAGCCGTTTGGTGCAATTACATAACGTTTTTCACCATCAGCATAAAATAATAAAGCTACACGAGCCGAACGGTTTGGATCGTATTCGATACTTTTTACCGTAGCTTCTATACCATCCTTATCTCTTTTGAAGTCAATTGTACGATACTTTTTCTTGTGACCACCACCTAATTGGCGAACCGTCATCTTACCAGTATTATTACGACCTCCTGATTTAGATATCCCTTTAACAAGTGACTTCTCAGGCTTAGCAGCCGATACAGTTTCGAACTGACCCGCTACTTTAAAACGTTGACCTGGAGTCGTTGGATTTAATTTACGTACTGCCATAATTAAATTTCGCTATAAAGGTCAATAGTTTCACCACTACGAACTTGTACTATCGCCTTCTTGTATTTTCCAGTGTTTCCTCTTGCGATACCTTGCTTGGTATGGCGGAATTTACTTTTGCCTGGCATAACCATGGTTTTCACACTGTCTACATTTACACCATAAAGCTCTTCGATCGCCTTGCGAATCTCAACCTTATTGGCACTTATAGCCACCTGAAAAGCGAAACGATTTTTGTCTTCGCTATCGGCGGTTGCCTTCTCCGTAATGATTGGTTTAATCAAAATGCCCATGGTCTACTTTCTTAAAACGTTTTCAAGCTTCTCTAACGAATCCTCAGTTAAAACGATAGCCTGACTGTTCATAACTATGTAAGTGTTTATATCTGAGGCATTTACTACCTTAGAGCCCTTAAAATTTCGGGACGACAAATATACAGATTTATCTGACTCTCCAAGCACTAATAAAGATTTTTTATCTTTTATTCCTAAAGCGTTCAGAATCTGTAAGTAAGATTTGGTACTTGGCGCATCAAAACTGAAGTTCTCCACTACCATAATTTTGTCTTCAGAAGCCTTTTGGCTCATGGCTGAACGACGAGCTAAAGTTTTAAGCTTCTTATTCAACTTGAAACTGTAGTCGCGTGGACGAGGACCGAAAACGGTACCACCACCCTTTTGTACTGGAGACTTTAAAGATCCAACACGAGCGTTACCTGTTCCTTTTTGACGGAAGAACTTTTTAGTGGTTCTTGAAACCTCTGCACGTTCCTTCGCTTTGTGAGTACCTTGACGTTGGTTAGCTAAATATTGCTTTACATCTAAATACAAAGCATGATTGTTAGGCTCGATGGCAAACAATTCATCGGACAGGGTCACCTTGCGACCAGTATCCTTACCTTCTTTATTTAATACTGCTAATTCCATTACTTCGTGATTATTACGAGTGAATTCTTAGGACCAGGAATGGACCCTTTTAACACGAGTATATTCTTGTCGGTATCTACCTTAATAACACGTAGGTTCTCCACCATGGTCATTTCACCGCCCATACGGCCACCCATACGCATACCTTTAAATACTCTTGAAGGATCAGAACCCGCACCAATAGAACCCGGCGCACGTAGTCTGTTATGCTGTCCATGCGTAGCTTGACCAACACCACCAAAACCGTGACGTTTTACTACACCTTGGAAACCTTTACCTTTAGAAATACCTTGTACATCTACAAATTGTCCCTCAGTTAAAAACTCTTCTAACTTAAGTTCAGAACCTAAAGCTAAATCTTTAGAGTAACCCGTTGGGGCAAATTCCTTTAACATTTTGCGAGGAGCAACTCCTGCTTTCTTAAAGTGACCTTTAAGGGCTGAGGGAGTTCTTTTCTCTTTTGCTTCTCCAAATCCTAATTGGATAGCTTCGTAACCGTCTTTTTCAACAGTCTTGATCTGGGTTACCACATTGGCTTCCACTTCGATGACGGTACACGGTAAATTTTTACCGTTTTCGTCAAAGAGGCTTGTCATCCCGATCTTTTTACCGATCATTCCAGGCATTCGACAATCTATTTATTTGTTATAAAAAATTCTATCTATCAAACTTTAATCTCTACTTCTACTCCACTTGGAAGTTCAAGTTTCATTAGTGCGTCAATAGTCTTTGAAGAAGAACTATAGATATCTAATAAACGCTTGAAAGAAGAAAGCTGAAACTGCTCACGAGACTTCTTGTTTACGTGTGGCGAACGTAATACAGTATAGATTCGCTTGTTTGTTGGAAGCGGAATCGGACCGTTTACGATAGCACCTGTACTTTTTACAGTCTTCACAATTTTCTCAGCAGACTTGTCTACTAAATTGTGATCGTAAGACTTTAACTTAATGCGGATTTTCTGACTCATTTTATCTAAATAAAACCTTAACCTTTGTTTCCTTTAACTTTTGCAATAACCTCTTCAGCAATACCTTTTGGAGCTTCCGCGAAATGTGAAAATTCCATTGTAGATGTTGCTCTACCAGATGAGTTAGTACGTAAATCGGTTACATAACCAAACATTTCAGATAAAGGAACTTTAGCCTTAATCGTTTTTGAATTATTACGATCACCCATTCCCTCTACTACTCCACGACGACGGTTTAAGTCACCTACGATCTCACCCATATATTCTTCTGGAGTTAATACCTCCATTTGCATAATAGGCTCTAATAATACTGGATTAGCTTTTGGAACTGCTGTACGGAAAGCCATTTTTGCAGCAACTTCGAAAGATAACTGATCTGAATCCACAGGGTGGAAAGATCCGTCTTTCAATACTACCTTCATGCTATCTACCGTGTAACCAGCTAAAACACCCGCTGCCATTGCTTCCTTAAATCCTTTTTCGATTGAAGGAACAAATTCTTTAGGAACGTTACCACCTTTAACTTCGTTAACAAATACCAATCCTGGCTCCTCAGAGTCACTCGGTCCAATGGTAACTACGATATCGGCAAACTTACCACGACCACCCGTTTGTTTCTTGTAAACTTCACGGTGATCAACTGTACCATTAATAGCTTCTTTGTAAGAAACCTGAGGTGCACCTTGGTTAACTTCTACTTTAAACTCACGACGTAAACGATCGATGATAATATCTAAGTGAAGCTCACCCATACCGCTAATTACGGTTTGACCAGTTTCCTCGTCAGTGTGAACACGGAAAGTAGGATCTTCTTCGGCAAGCTTAGATAAAGCCATACCTAATTTATCTACGTCAGCCTTTGTTTTAGGCTCTACCGCTAAACCAATTACTGGTTCTGGGAAATCCATAGATTCCAACACGATAGGTGCATTCTCAGCACATAGTGTATCACCAGTTTTAATATCCTTAAAACCTACTAATGCGCCAATATCTCCAGCACCTAGCTCATCAATTTGATTTTGCTTATTAGCATGCATTTGGAAAATACGAGAGATACGTTCTTTTTTACCCGTTCTTGTGTTTTGCACATAAGATCCTGAAGGAAGTACACCTGAATAGGCGCGAGTAAAGCATAAACGACCTACGAATGGGTCAGTAGCAATTTTAAATGCTAGTGCTGCAAAAGGCTCATCAAAAGAAGGTCTACGCTTCTCTTCTTCACCAGTATCTGGGTTAGTACCGATAATTGCTTCAACATCAATTGGAGAAGGCATCAATTCCATCACCATATCAAGCATTGCCTGTACACCTTTGTTCTTAAAGGCAGAACCACACATCATTGGAACAACTTTGTTCGCAACGGTAGCTTCGCGCAAAGCATCTAAAATTTCACGCTCCGTTAATGATTCTGGATCTTCAAAATACTTCTCCATTAAAGTATCATCGAATTCAGCTACGGCTTCCAATAATTTCTCTCTGTACTCAGTTGCTTCTTCCATCAAATCTGCTGGAATATCAACTTCGCTGAAAGTCATACCCATATCGTCTTCATTCCAAACAATACCGCGGAAGTTGATTAAATCAACCACCCCTTTAAAGTCTGCTTCAGAACCAATAGGCAATTGCAATGGAAGTGCAGTACTTCCTAACATTTCCTTTACTTGTTTACAAACATTAAGGAAGTCAGATCCCTGACGGTCCATTTTGTTTACAAAGCCAATACGAGGAACGTTATAGTTATTGGCTAGTCTCCAGTTAGTTTCCGACTGTGGCTCAACACCATCAACCGCACTAAATAAGAATACTAAACCATCCAATACACGCAATGAGCGGTTTACCTCTACGGTAAAGTCAACGTGTCCTGGAGTATCAATAATGTTAATGTGGTAATCATCACCACGGTAAGGCCAAGTTAAGGTAGTAGCCGCAGAGGTAATAGTGATACCACGCTCTTGCTCTTGCTCCATCCAATCCATGGTGGCTGCACCATCATGAACTTCACCAATCTTGTGACTTACTCCGCCGTAATAAAGAATACGCTCAGTAGTAGTTGTTTTACCCGCATCGATATGCGCTGCAATACCAATGTTACGGGTATATTTTAAATTTCTTTTAGCCATGATTTTTTTTATCTATTGTGACCAATTAAAATCTACCGAAGTGAGCAAACGCTTTATTCGCATCCGCCATCTTGTGAGTATCTAATCTCTTTTTAACGGCTGCACCTTCTTCCTTAGCGGCTGCCATTACCTCTGCTGCCAAACGATTAGCCATAGCTTTCTCGTTGCGCTTACGAGAGTAAGAAATTAACCACTTCATCGCTACAGAAACCTTGCGGTCTGGACGAATCTGAATAGGAATTTGGAAGGTTGCACCACCAACACGCTTCGAACGAACTTCTACGTGTGGCATTACGTTATTTAAAGCTTCTTTCCACAACTCTAAACCATTACCCTCTCCAGTTTTCTCGGAAATGATATCGATTGCGTCGTAGAAAATACGGTAAGAAACACTCTTCTTACCATCTAGCATCATCATATTTACAAAACGAGTTACCAATGGATCACCAAAACGTGGATCGGGTAACAGGGGTCTTTTTTTAGCTCTTGCCTTTCTCATGAGACTCTTTGAATAAGATTATTTCTTGGTTTTTGGACGTTTAGTACCGTATTTCGAACGGCGCTGCATACGACCATTAACACCCGCCGTATCTAGGGCACCTCGTACGATGTGATAACGTACACCAGGTAAATCTTTTACTCTACCACCACGTACTAATACAATACTGTGCTCTTGTAGGTTGTGACCTTCTCCTGGAATGTAGGCATTCACCTCATTTCCATTGGTTAAACGCACCCTCGCTACCTTACGCATGGCTGAGTTAGGCTTCTTTGGAGTGGTGGTATACACACGCGTACATACTCCACGACGCTGTGGTGAAGACTGCAATGCTGCAGACTTACTCTTCTTTGTGATCTTAGTACGTCCTTTGCGTACTAATTGCTGAATCGTTGGCATACACCTTTTTATATAAGTTTTTACAAACTGATTGAACCCCTCATTTTTGGGGACTGCAAATGTAATATAATTCAAGAATGCCACAAGGCCTTGATAAAAAATGTTTTAGGGTTTTTTGCTATCTCGAAATGTTTGGCTTTCAATTCGTTAAAAAGAGCTTGCTTTTTCAAATACCAATACCTCCTCGCATTGGCCCAAAGCCTATCCTATTTCGATGGAATAAAGAGGTCTTCATCGAAAAGAAAATTACTATCGATATGCGAATACCTAAAGCTCTTAGCGGCTGTAGCCTTTATTTAACCCAACTTATATAGTCTAATAAAACTAAAACCATCCTTACACATCTTGGCTCGACCGTAAAATAAAGCAAGCCATTTAATGCATATCTAAATGCAAACCCTAAACAGCTCATTTATATTTTAAACATATTTACGCCTATTAAATCCGTGCGCTCTGCTGAAATTTCACAAACTGATATCGCTTTTATTAATGCATCGTGGCATTAGAAACTATCAACTCCTTGCATCCTCCTCAAAATGTAGCACCTTTGCAATCTTCCTTATAAATAATAGTGTGACAGATTTTCTTTCAGGATTAAATCCTTCCCAAAGGGCCGCGGTAGAAGCTACCGAAGGTGCCGTAATGGTTATCGCTGGTGCCGGTTCAGGTAAAACTAGAGTTCTTACTTATCGAATCGCCTACCTAATGGCGGAGAAAAAAGTAGATCCTTTTAATATCCTATCCCTCACCTTTACCAATAAAGCCGCGCGCGAAATGAAAGAGCGTATTGGTAAAATTGTGGGGCCATCCGAAGCTAAAAACATTTGGATGGGAACATTCCACTCCGTGTTTGCGCGCATCTTACGCAGTGAAGGAGAACGCCTCGGCTACCCTTCTAATTTTACGATTTACGATTCGGAAGACAGTAAAAAAGCGGTTAATAATGTTATTAAAGAGCTCAACCTCGATAAAGACATTTATAAAACCAATGCGGTTGCCCGTCGCATCTCCTCTTTTAAAAACGGATTAATCACCCCGCGTGAGTATTTTAACAGTCCTGAAATTATGGAGCAAGATGCCGCCGCACGCATGCCGCAGCTGGGCGAAGTGTTTAATGCCTATAACGAAAAGAACTTCCGCGCGGGAGCGATGGACTTCGACGATATTCTTTTAAATACCTATCTCCTTTTAAGGAACTTCCCCGAAGTGCTGGCCAAATACCAAGATCGCTTCCGTTATATATTAGTGGATGAGTATCAGGATACCAACCGTGCCCAGTATTTAATAGTAAAGGCCTTGGCCAATCGTTTCCAAAATATTTGTGTGGTGGGCGATGATGCCCAGTCTATTTATGCCTTCCGTGGAGCAAACATCCAAAACATCCTTAACTACCAAAAGGATTACGATGAAGTGCAAGTTTATAAGTTGGAACAAAACTATCGCAGTACCAAAAACATTGTAGGGGCGGCCAATAGTCTGATTGCTAAAAATCAGAACCAATTACCGAAAAACGTTTTCACCGATAACGAAGGGGGGCAAAAAATCACCGTTCACAAAACGGTTTCCGATTCGGATGAAGGTGCCTATATTGCTCGCAGCATCTTCGACAAACAGATGAACGAGCAAAGACCCTACTCCGACTTTGCCATACTTTATCGCACCAATGCCCAGTCGCGAGCAATGGAAGACAACTTGCGCCGCAAGAATATTCCCTATCGTATATACGGGGGACTGTCCTTTTACCAACGAAAGGAAGTTAAAGATCTTCTGGCCTATTGCCGCTTATCCATTAACCCCAAAGACGAGGAAGCACTGCGTCGTGCAATCAATTACCCCAAGCGCGGTATCGGCGACAGTACGGTAGAAAAAATTACCGTGAAGGCGAATCAAGAAAGCCGCAGTTTGTGGGAGGTTTTAGAAAACATTGACTTTTTTCCCGATCTAGGTTTAAACCGAGGCGCGGTAAATAAACTTAAGGAGTTTGTTACTAAGATAGACAGCTACCGCATTATGGCCGAAAAAAGCGAGGCCTTTGATTTAGTCAGTCATATTGCCAAAACCTCAGGTTTAATGCGCGGCTTGCAAGAAGATAAAAGTCCCGAAGGTGTGAGCCGCGTAGAAAACATCGAAGAGCTTTTAAATTCGGTTAAAGATTTTTGCGAAGGACAAAAAGAAGTGGAAGACGGTAGTCCGCTTTTAGAGAACTTCATGAAAGACGTGGCCTTGCTTACCGATCAAGATAAAGACGACCCCAAGGATAACAATAAGGTTTCTTTAATGACCATTCACTTAGCGAAAGGACTGGAGTTTCCCATTGTATTTATTGTAGGAATGGAAGAAAACCTCTTCCCCAGTATGATGACCGTAAACAGTCGCGCCGACCTTGAAGAGGAAAGACGCCTATTTTACGTAGCTCTGACCCGCGCTGAAAATCAAGCCTATTTAAGCTATGCGCAGATGCGTTACCGTTGGGGAAAATTAATAGACTGCGAACCGAGTCGTTTTATTGAAGAAATTGACGAGAAATACCTCGATATTAATATCCCCGATTTTAGTCCCTTCTTAAGTAGCGACGAAATGCGTGGCTTCCGCCAAGATTCGGGTAGCAGCAATACTAGCGGCTCCGGATACAGTAACACGAGTCAACGTTCACCGCGCAGTCCGCGGGCAGGCAGTAATGGCGGTGCTAACCCATCTGCGGGGCGCAGCCCACAGCGCAGTGCTCCCCGAGCGGTACCTTCTAATTTAAAACGTATTAACCCTAATGCTCAGCAAGATTTGAGTGGTAACTTCACCGCTTTAATCGACCTGAAGAGCAACGAACGCGTTAAGCATCCCCGTTTTGGTCATGGCATTGTAAAAGCCCTCGAGGGAGAAGGCGACAATAAAAAAGCGATCATTGCCTTTGATAATGTGGGAGAAAAGAAATTATTACTCAAATTTGCCAAACTAGAAAGAATTGGTGCTTAGCGCGATTCATCTTATCTTGGCCATCTGCCTTGAGCAGAGCAAATAAAAATTATATGGATATAAAAACCATTGGGCACGACGATCTAATCGATATGGAATATAACACGAGCCGCGAGCGCATGATTATTCCAGAATACGGCCGCAATGTGCAGCGTATGGTCGATTACCTTTTGACCATCGAAAATAGAGAGGAGCGCAATAAACAAGCGCAAAATCTCATTGCGATTATCGCCAACTTAAATCCTCAGGTTTACGAAACCGACGAAGATCCCGATCACAAACTTTGGGATCACCTGCATATCATGTCTGATTTTAAATTAGATGTAGATGCACCCTACCCTCCTCCCGCTCCAGAAAGTCTTTTGGAAAAACCCGACCAGGTAGATTATCCAGAAGTTTCACGTCGCTTCCGTCATTACGGTCAAATTACCCGTCAAATGATTGAACACGCCATCAATCTTCCGGAAGGAGAAGAGAAAAAAGCGCTAACCGAGGCAGTAGCGAACCTCATGAAGAAGAATTACATTATTTGGAATAAGGATAATGTGGATGATGCGGTAATTCTTGATAATCTTAAAACATTATCAGAAGGTCAGCTCGACCTAAGTGACATTAGTTTTGCCGACAAGCGTGAACTAGTGCAGCAAGCACCTAGCAGCAATAGCTACAATCAAAAGAAAAACAGAAAGCGCCCAAGTAATAATAACAACAACTACAAGCGCAAAAACCATAAGCATAAAAACTAAATGGGGACTTTTCAAATTACGGGCGGACAAGAACTCAAAGGTTCTATCACTCCCCAAGGCGCCAAAAACGAAGCGCTTCAAATTATTTGTGCCACTTTACTTACTCCCGAACGCGTAACCATCAGCAATATCCCCGATATTCACGATGTAAACAAACTCATTGACATCTTAGCCGATTTAGGCGTAAAGGTGCAGCGCAAAGGTCATGGCGTTTATAGTTTTAAAGCCGACGATTTAAACCTCGCCTATTTAGAAAGCGATGAGTTTAAACAAAAAGGTTCTTCCCTACGTGGTAGTATTATGATCGTAGGCCCCTTATTAGCGCGCTTCGGTAAAGGTTACATTCCCAAACCAGGCGGTGATAAAATCGGTCGTCGTCGCCTCGACACACACTTTATCGGTTTCCAAAAATTAGGGGCTAAATTTCGCTATCAGGCAGATGAGTCTTTTTATGGTGTAGAAGCCAAAAAACTAAAAGGCTGCTACATGCTTTTAGAAGAAGCCTCGGTAACCGGAACGGCCAATATTGTAATGGCCGCAGCGCTAGCCGAAGGAACTACCACTATCTATAATGCCGCTTGCGAGCCTTATTTGCAACAACTTTGCGATATGATTAATCGCATGGGAGGAAAGATAAGTGGCATCGGTTCCAACCTTTTGCAAATTGAAGGCGTAAAAGAACTAGGTGGCTGCGATCACCGCGTTCTTCCCGATATGATTGAAATTGGTTCTTGGATTGGCATGGCCGCCATGACAGGTTCTGAAATAACTATAAAAGACGTTAACTACGACAGGCTCGGTATTATACCCGATGTGTTCCGTAAAATGGGCATCAAGCTGCAGCGCGATAACGACGATATAATTGTTCCGAAACAAGACCATTACGAAATCGAAACTTTTATTGATGGATCTATTTTAACCATTTCCGATGCACCTTGGCCCGGGTTTACTCCCGATTTATTAAGCATAGCTTTAGTAATTTCTACCCAAGCGCGCGGCAGTGTTTTAATTCACCAAAAGATGTTCGAAAGCCGCTTGTTCTTTGTTGATAAGCTGATTGATATGGGCGCCCAAATTATACTTTGCGACCCACATCGTGCCACAGTAATTGGCATGGATAAAGCTACTCCGCTTAAAGCAACTACCATGACTAGCCCCGACATTCGCGCGGGAATTTCATTGTTAATTGCTGCTTTAAGCGCCGATGGTGTCAGTACTATCCATAATATCGAACAAATTGATAGAGGCTACGAGAATATCGACGAACGTTTAAAAGCTCTTGGAGCCAAAATTGTAAGAGTTAACTAAAAAATTAAAGATGAAATTATTAAAAAAACCCCTTTTCATAATCCTATTAGGCGCCTTATCTTTTATTGGTGTAAGCTTTGTTAGTAGCGACTTCATTAGCAGCCCCGAGCAAAATGGCGGTGTATCCATTGGTGATAAAGCCCCCGAAATTGAAATGGCCAACCCACAAGGCGAAATGATGAAACTATCCGACCTTAAAGGACAAATGGTATTGGTCGATTTCTGGGCCGCATGGTGCCGTCCTTGTCGTATGGAAAACCCCAACGTGGTAGCCACCTACAACAAATACAAAGACGCTGAATTTAAAGATGGTAAAGGTTTTACCGTTTTTAGCGTATCCCTCGATCGCAACAAAGCCGACTGGGAAAAAGCGATTCAACAAGACGGACTTATTTGGGACACGCATGTAAGCGACCTAATGTTTTGGAAAAATGCCGCCGCGCAAGTTTACGGCGTTAACGCGATTCCTGCCACCTTTTTAGTAGGCCCCGACGGAACTATTCTCGCCCGCAATTTACGTGGCAAAGCCCTCGAGAATGCCCTACAAAAAATGCAGAAATAATATTTATCATTCCTATTTTAGAGCCTCCTTTTTAAGGGGGCTTTTTTATTTTGGGGCACTATTCCCGCTTTCCGCTACAAATCCTCGCTATAAACCCAATTACAACTAGCACTGCGGGGGCTTCCCCTGGTCGCCTCCTCCTTGCTGTTTCCATTGGGTTTTCGCTGTGGGTTTTCCGCTACAATCGCGGTGCCATGGGCTTTAATACTAGAATTTTCATCTTCCCTTGCCCACGCGATAAATCGCAAGGCTATGGAACAACCATCTATTTATACTAGAATTCAAAACCCTGAAAATCAACCCTAAGGAGTTCCCCTTCTGGTCAGAAGGGGAAGAATTTTGCCACGGAATTTCACTTTGGAAACGGTGATATGCTTGGCGAAATTAGGGGTAGTCGTACGAGACTAAGCATTTGGTTATGAACAACAAAGATCCTGAAACGAGTTCAGGATGACCGCGTTCCCAGTATATTTAAAGGTCGGAATAACCCTCCCCCATCGTCATTCCGAATTTATTTCGGAATCTTCTT
>PZPB01000071.1 GCA_003045865.1 Bacteroidota bacterium
TAGATTTGAAGGAAAGAGTGGCGATTTCTAAAGCGGAAAAGGCAAATTTGTTTATTTCCATTCATATGGACGCTCACAAGGAGGCTACCAAGCAGGGAATGAGCTTAATGATTGACGAGAATTCCAAATATAAAAGTGAAAGCTTGGCTTTGGCAGAAACCATTATCAGTCAACTAAATTCAGATGCTTCGGTGAATCTCCAATCTGATATTACAGATTTTGATTCTTATGTCCTTCAAAATGTCGACTGCCCTGCAATAATGCTCAATCTTGGTTTTTTAAGTAATGGCGCGGACGCTGACTTTATTAATGCCGACGATAATATTGATGCCTTATGCAAAAAGTTGATCGAGGCTTTGCGGACTAAAGAATAGGCCAGACTTTTGCAGATGAAACAATTTAGTATTCTCCTTTTGGGTTTTATGGCAATCTCAGTCAGAGCCCAACCCGAAGCTATTATTAAGGAGATAAGTATTGCACCCTTTTTAGTCTATCAAAATTACGAGCACTTTAAAAGGCTCTGCCTAAGCTCACCCAACTCGGCGGCAGAGTTTATAGAAGGCTTCGACTTTGCTTGGGGCTACCAATATCAATTAAAAGTGGAGGAAAGTAAATTAGAGCCAGCCCTTTCCGATGGTACTGAATATGAGTATCGTTTGGTAGAGGTTATTTCTAAAACTAAAGTGGCAGATTCTACTGAGGGTGCGCTGTTTTTGGATTCCAAGCGGTATTATTACGATTTAGATAGCAGCGAAGCCGCCATGAATTCTACTTTTAAAATGCTAAATGATAGCACCTTCCTCTATTTTGATGCGGTAGAAATTGAGGTGCCCCAAAAACTAAAAGCGCCCTTTAGGCAAATCCTCCTAGGAGAGAAAAAGCAAATAGGGCGCTTTGTATTTTTGGAAAGCGATCGCATTAGGCTGGTTAAGCTTTAAAGTGTTCCACAAAAAGTTTATTGCTCCTGGCTCAAATCTTTCATATCGGCAAGAGCATCATCTAGTTTGCGGATGATGCCTCCGTAAATTAGCTGAACATCTTTGCGGTGAATGGCTTTACTGAAGATACTCATGATAAGGGCGAAAGCCAGTATGAATAGGGTAGTGTAGAGGTGCATTCCGAAAATTAAATCGTCGGAGCTTTCTGATACTTTAAGGCGCAGGCTGCTTAAGGTGTTGGAGAACCATAAGCCAAAATAAAAGATCAGAATAAGCCCTGGGTATACCACGCGGTACATTCTGCCATAACGCTCAATGGAGTTTTCTATCCAAGCTTTAAAAGTCTGTAAATAGCTGAAGCTGTTTTCCCCTTTATCAATTTTTTCCAAAGCTTTTAGTTCGCTGTGCGCGGTATAAGCTACATAGCTCATCATTAAAAATAGAAGAAGGCCAGCTATTAAGGCACCCACAAAATAAGAGGCTACTAGTAGAGCAAAGCTTGCGCCCATAATACAGCGAATATTCAAATCGAAAGTTCGCTTGAAACGGTCGATTAGGTGCTGTGATTTTTTTGTGTAGAGGTTATTTACTTGCGGAGCTACTAGGGCTTCATTTTTTAGAAAGCCTTCTTTCCAGATGTTTTCAATTGATTTTTCCATCGAGTATTTTTTTTAATCGTTCTTTAATTCTTTTAATGCGCACTCCAATATTATTGGGATTGGTTCCAATAATCTCCGAGATTTCACGATAAGACTTCTCCTCTAAGTATAAGAGTATGACCGCCCTATCTACTTCTGATAATTGCTTAATAGCGGAATAAAGTTGAGCGAGCGATTGATCCGAAAACCCTGTGCTAATTTCCTCAGGCCTTTCCAGCACTTGAGATTCAGAAAGCGCTAGGGATGGGGATTTTTTATCCTTCTTCAATAAAGTAAGACAAACATTTAGGGTCAAGCGGTAAATCCAGGTAGACCATTCCGACTGCTGCTTAAAGTTTGTACGGCTCTTCCAAATTTGCAAACATACCTCCTGGTAATAGTCCTCAAAATCTTCTTCGCTATTGGTATAAGCGCGACAAATTTTAATGATTATGCCAGCATGCGGCAAAATGGACAGGGTGTAGAAATCGCTACTCAATTTTTATTCTTTACTGGTTAGTGGCTAATTTTTAAAATTATTACAGGTAGTGCTCTTGTTTTTGAATGGTGCGGACAAGATAGCTTTCTGAAATTTCTTTGTTCTTACCTTTGTTTAATTGAAAATAGTAATGCGCTCTTACCCCCGTCTCTTATTCTTTGTGCTATTTCTGTTGCTTGGGTGCAAAAAAGAGGGGCCAGTGACCACCACTCCTTTAGATACTGCGGCATTGTTTAGCGTTGACAACAACTATATCCTAAAAAACAATGAACCTTTTTTGGTAAAAGGAATGGTTTACGTTCCCGGTTACCCGGGTTTTTTGCCTTGGGAGATTGAAAGCTCTTTAGCGCTTCCAGCCGCTGTAAAAGCCAATATCTACCGAGATATTGAGAATATTAAAGCGATGAATGCCAATACCATTCGCTTTTGGGGTGCTCCCCAATATTGTTATGAGGCTTTAAAAGACATTGGCGGACTTTATTTTCTAACTACTATTTGGATAGATGGTGAAGCGGAAGACTTTCAAGCGCCCGCTTTTAAAGAGAGTACCAAAAATTATATAGAAGAAGTAGTAGACAGAATTTATTCGGTTTACCCAGATAAGCGCCCGCCACTGTTAGCCTATATTTTAGGTAATGAACTGAGCCGATCTAGCATAATTGCGACCGATACAAAACATCCAGACCTTAAGCATTTTAAGGGTAATTTTATTGAAACCGATACTAATAGAACGGCTTCCGAAGTATTTCTAGCGGAAATGGCAGACTATTTAAGATCTTACGAAAGTGAGAACTACCAGCAGCAAAATTTAATTACCTATAGTAATGAAATTCGCACCTTCAATCTAATCGAAACCCCCTTCCTAGACTTTATTTCGAATAATGCCTATTCCTATGCGGTGCCTTATTACCGACCCTTTACCAATTTAGGGAGTAGTTCTGGCACCATATTTCAGGGCTGGTTAGAACAAGTGAAACTGAAGAATTTAAATAAACCGCTCTTGATTACGGAAACGGGTTTAAGCGTTTCTCCCAATGTAAATAGAGTAGGGCCGCCTAATTATGGCTATGGGGGCAACAGTGCTATAGATCAGGGAGCGGGCTTATTACAGAATTTAAACGACATTAATACCACGGGGCTTCCCCTAGCCGGTGTTTGTATTCACGAGTATTTAGACGCTTGGTGGAAATTTGGTTATCAAGATTCCTTCTCACAAGATCCCAACGATATTGAAGAGTGGTTCGGTATCGCTAAGATCATTGATTCCAATGGAGTTTATAATACGGAGTTCCGCTATTCGTACTATGTTTTACAAAACGCTTGGCGCTAGATGCCTAGTTCAAAAACTCCGCGAGATAATCAATCTTTTGCTTACGCTTAAAATCGTAAAGACATAGGCGGCGGAGATTATAATAATTATTCCAAAAGCGCTGTAACTCGAAGATATACGATTGTTTAGCTCCATCTTTTTCGCTTTGCGCGATGTTGATATCAGTGATACTTATTTTTCCTGTTAAGTAACGCTGGCGGGCTACTTCATAGCGTTTTTGGGCCACGGTGTCGGCCTTTGCGGCGATGCGTAAACGTTGATATTGCGCGTTAAACTGCATTACTTGCAAGAAGATTTCTTGCTCGAAGTTAACTTCATCTTGCTGAATATTTACTTCCGCTAATTCGCGGTTGGCTTTGGCGCGACGCACTTGCGAACGGGCTTGTCCCCAGTCGATTAAAGGAATGTTTACCCCTACCACAATGTTTTGCTGTTGCAAGAAGGGATCTTGATACACGGTTTGAAAATCACCCGCTTGGCGTGATAAACCAAAATTGGCACTCAGGTTGAAGTTATAATTAGTGTTCCCTCTTGCTTGAGCCACTTGCTGATCTGCCTCTAGGCGACGGCGGCGAAACTCTAAAACTACGGCGCGATTGGCCTTGGCTTCACTTAGGGCGGTGGGTAAATCAACTTCTACCTCTGGCACTTCCCAGGGAATGGCTAAATCTAATTCTTGATCGGTGGGGATATTTAAAAAGCGTTTGAGATTTTGCGCCGCTACCTCGTAATTTAAGCGGGCGTTGGTCAGCGCATTTTCAGCATTTAAAAGGTTTAACTCAATTTGCAACAAATCATTTTCAGCGATCTTCCCTAAATTATAACGGCCTACTGAGATTTTGTAAATCGTATCGTTGTTCTTTAAGTTTTGCTCTGCAATGCGCTGGTTGATGGATGAGCTTAGGGCCTGAAAATAAAGACTGGTGGTCTCATTGGCTATGTTTTCTAAATCTTCAATGTAGGCGCGTTGCGATTCTTCGTAGGCAATGGGCTGAATTTTTTTGTTCCACTTTAAATCGTTGTACAAAAACATCGGTTGAAAGTAGCTCAATGAAATAGGCGTAGAAAAATAGCTAGTCCGGTTAGTGGGGCTATACACATTGCTGCGTTGCAGGCTCGAAATAAGCGACAGGCGCCCTCCAGTAAGGGCAATATTTTGGTCGAGGGATAAACTGGAGCTTAGAAAAAGTTGCTCACGCTGCGCAAAACCAAAGGTCCCATCATCTAGGGTAACTACATCAATGGCACTTGAGTAGTTAGGTAAGGAGCCGCTTAAATTTAACTGCGGTAAAAGGCTGGCTCTAAACTGACGATAATTCCAATAGCGGTTCTCGGCTAGGTTAATAGCACGATAATAGGAAGGAGAAGTTTTTTGAGCGGAAATAATAGCTTCCTTTAGACTAAGCTTCTCAGTTTGACTCATCAGGCGAAAGCCAAAACAAGCAAAGAGGGCTAAAGCGATATATTTATTCATAGCGTAAGGATTCTACCGGGTTTTTCTCGGCGGCTTTTTTAGCAGGTGATAGTCCGAAAACTAGTCCCGTAACGGAGGCCACTCCGAAGGAAATGAGGATGGAATAGGCGCTTACGATGGTTTCTATATTGGCGAAAGTAGAAACCAGGAAAGAGGCCAAAACTCCTAATAGTACGCCAATTATTCCGCCGCTTAAGCTGATTAAAAGCGCTTCCATTAAAAACTGCTGAATGATGTCTTGTTTTTTAGCACCAATGGCCAAGCGGGTACCTATTTCGCGGGTGCGCTCCAATACTGAGGCGAGCATAATATTCATAATTCCTATACCACCTACTAAGAGGGAAATACCCGCAATGGCGCTTAATACCAAGTTGAAAATATCTTTGGTGCGCTGTTGTTGTTCTAATAATTGTTGGGGAATAATCACTTCAAAATCCACTACTTTATTGTGTTTTCTCTGCAGGAGACGGCTAATTACTTCCGCTGTGCTACCCAAGTATTCACTGTCTTTTACTTGCACTACCATGCGGTCAATTTGATGGTAGTTTTTCATTGTTCGCACTTGGGGTTCGTCTTCATCTTCGAAATCGGAGCCATTGTCTTCTCGCAATTTTGCACGATCGATATAGCGGCTTAAAACGGTATTGATAGGGGCGTAGATGTCCATGTTATAGTCACGAATACCTAAATTTTCTTGCGCTTTTGAGCTGAGGTTTATTCCTTTGGTGATGCCTATAATGGTGAGCCATTGTTTCCCTACCTTAATTTTCTGTCCTAGGGCTTTCGTTCCCGGGAAGAGTTTCTTCTTAATACCACTACCAATAATACAAACCGCTTCTTTGTTTAGGCTATGGGCTTCACTAAAAGCTTGACCGTTTTTGAGTTCAATATTGGAAACTTCGAAATAAGCAGGTTTAATCCCAATTAATTTGGCCGTGCGTCTTCTACCGCCGCTAATTACATAGGTGTCTATTACGATTTCGGGACTGATTGCTTTAACGGTTGGAAGAATTTCTTGGATACTAGCCGCATCCTTTAAATCGAGGCCTTTAGAGAATAATTTTTTCTCTTTTTGGCCACTCTCAATTTGCCCAATTTCGGTTTCACTTTGTTCTACGAGCGGCTTTATTTCAATATTATTGACGCCTACTAATTCTATTTGCTTGAGAATTTCCACTTGGGCACCTTTACCAATAGCGAGCATGGTAATTACAGCCGCCACTCCGAATATAATTCCTAATGCGGTGAGGATAGACCGCACTTTATTAGCCAAAATGGCTTCAAAGGCGATAGTTAAGTTTATAAGAATGCGCTCCATTTAGGAAGCACTTAGTCGGTTAATCTCAGCGTCGGCAGCGGCAGTGGGTTCGGTAAGGAATACTTCGTCATCTTCCTTTAAACCTTCGTCAATTACGGCGTACTCATCGTTACTAGCGCCAATTTTCACTTCTTGCTTGCTTATTCCAACGGCCTCTTTAAGGTAAACATAAGTTATGCCCTCCTGATTGAAAATAGCTTCCAGTGGAACCTGCAAAACCTGTTCTAAAGTTTTGGTTACAATTTGATTACTGGTAGTCATGCCTGGGCGATAGGTGCTATCACTTTCGTTAACACGAATAATTAGTTCAAAAACTTTGGAATCCGAATCTTCGCGGTCTTCGCCCACATTGGCCACTTCTAGCACTTCTCCCGTAAGGGAAGCATCGGGAAAGGCATCTAAACCTAAGATTACTTTTTGCCCTTGTTTTACCTTGCGAATATCTACCTCATTAATGTAGGTTTTACTTTGCATTTCGCTCAGGTCGGGTAGGGTAGCCACGCCAGGATCCCAAGGAGAAATGGTAGAGCCCGTTTTTCTTTTACGCCCGCCCCACTCGCGTTTGTAAATCACCATGCCATTTTTAGGGGCCATAATGCGGAATTCCTTTTCCAGTTCTTGTAGGCTAGATACTTTACTGCGAGTTTGCGAAAGCGTAGCGCCAGCTTCCACCATTTTTGCACGACTTTGCTTTTGCTTAATAATGTAATTGTCTTTGCTTTGAGCGAGACTCTGTTCAAGCTTTTCTAAATCTAATTTAAGGCGCTGTATGGTTGCGGGTGGTTCGTAAATGCTTTGCTCTATTTCAATTTTCTTCTGCTTAATATCGAAAACTAAAGATTCCAATTCGCTGCGTTTTTCGCGCATTTCCAGGGTGGTGTCTAACTGAGTTTGGGTGTAAATACTTTGCGCTTTATCGTATTCGGTAAAGAGGTCGTTTAACTTGCTGCTCAATTCGGTTTTATCCAGCTCGGCTACAAAATCGCCCTTCTCTACGTAAGTACCTTCCGCTACGAGGTCCGAAATTTTGATATTGTAAAGTCCATACTGACGTGAATTACTGGGGCCATTGATATCTTCCGAATTTTTAGCCATAAGCTCACCTGAACTGGTAACGAGATCAGTGAAATCAGATACAAAGGCAGTGGTGGTAATGTCACGTTCTTGGGTCTCATCTCCCTTTAAGGCAAACCAAGCCACAAGGATAATAACAACGCCAATAAGGAGACCGATAGTTTGATTTTTTTTCAAGATGCTTTTTTTACAGAGAGGAGGCCAAGGTAAGGAAAATTATCAGCCCAAAGAGGGCTGTTTTTGTTGCTACTAAGTTAATTTGCTAGAAGCATTTCAAGTATTCGCGATTATTTTTTTGATATAAGTGTAGAGCGAGGAAATATAATTTTCGCTTGAGTTGAGAGGCCTAGTTAGCCCTATTTGGCCAAGCATCAACCCCATTTACATAAGTGTCGATTACTTGTAATTTATCGGCATATTCATCGCCCTGAAAGCCTTTTAAATCGCCGTATTCCACCAAATGATTATAGGCGCGTTGAAACTTAGAAGCTAAGGGGAAATAAGACCAATGCCATTTTTCTTCGCGGTAACCTTGCTCGCGATAATTGTTAAAGGCAATATAGGGTTGATAAAATCCAAATTTAGCAGCATTGGCATTTAGCCAAGTGTAAATTTTTAAACCTTCACCGTCTTCAAAGTAGCTATTTTCTAGGGCGTTTAAATCGAAATCGGTCCCCCAATGATGGCGGCTCGTGCCCGGCATAGAGCTATATTGTAAAATACGTTCGGCACGACTGCTTTCTTCGCCCCCGAAACTTGACCATTTACGATTCCAAATGCCACTTTGGTACGATCGATTGCGGGTGGCGGAAACAATGATAAGTTGGATACCGTCATTTTCCGCAGCCCTCCACATCTCCTTGAAAGCATCATAAACTTCATCCCGCAAATAGGCGTTTTCTTTGCTGGTATATTTCGAACGTAACTTTTTAAAGTCGTGATGGTCGGCTGGGTTAATGTCACCCAATAAATCCGCTTTAGTATATGTCGGAGGTTCTTTAAAACTAAAGTTAGCCCAGGAGCTAAAGAGTATTAAAAATACGATCAGTCCTGGGCTACGCATACTATTTTATCAAATCGTTTAAGGTCTTACTAGGACGCATTGCGGCACGCACTAAACTTTCGTTAGGATAGTAATAGCCTTTGATGTTAACGGCATTTCCTTGAGCACTGTTTAACTCCTGCATGATAGTCTCCTCATTCGCAAGCATAGCGGCAGCTAAAGGACTGAAGTAGGCTTTTAAACCAGCATCTTTATCTTGATTGGCCAGGGCTTCAGCCCAGTACATGCAGAGGTAGAAATGACTACCGCGGTTGTCGATTTTATTTACCTTACGAGAAGGAGATTTGTTCTCATCTAAATATTTACTAGTCGCAATATCTAGTGTTTCGGCGAGAATTAAGGCTTTGGGATTATTGCTATTGTTGCCTAAGTGATCGAAAGAAGCCGCTAAAGCTAAAAACTCACCAAGGGAATCCCAGCGTAAATGACCTTCTTCAATAAATTGCTCCACGTGCTTGGGAGCAGAACCCCCCGCACCGGTTTCGAAAAGACCACCACCGTTCATTAAGGGAACGATACTTAGCATTTTTGCACTAGTTCCTACTTCTAAAATAGGGAAGAGGTCGGTTAAATAGTCGCGTAAAACATTACCCGTTACCGAGATGGTATCTTTACCTTCTTTCGCTCTCTGTAAACTGAAACGCGTTGCTTCGGCTGGAGAAAGGATGGGAAGTTCCAAACCTTCGGTATTGTGATCTTTTAAGTAAAGACTAACTTTTTCTCTTAGTTGATTGTCGTGAGCACGCTGTGGGTCTAACCAAAAAACAGCAGGCGTACCCGTTGCTCTCGCACGATTTACCGCTAATTTCACCCAATCGCGGATGGGCGCATCTTTAACCTGACACATACGCCAGATGTCTCCCTTTTGAACGGCATGTTCCATTAAAACAGTTCCATCGGCCTTTACAACCTGCATGGTTCCCGCCGCTGCTACTTGGAAGGTTTTATCGTGCGAACCGTATTCTTCTGCTTTTTGTGCCATTAATCCTACATTGCTTACGCTACCCATGGTAGTGGGATCGAAAGCACCGTTTTCGCGGCAAAAGTCAATAGTCTCTTGATAAATACCAGCATAGCAACGATCGGGAATAATGGCCTTCGTGTCTTGCGACTTATCGTGCTTGTTCCACATTTGCCCAGAAGTTCTAATCATGGCAGGCATGGAAGCATCGATAATCACATCGTTGGGTGCGTGCAAATTGCTAATACCTTTAGCAGAGTTTACCATGGCAAGGTCAGGACCGTTGTCGTAGCAAGCTTGAATATCAGCCTCAATGGCGGCTTGGGTTTCGGCGTCTAAATTGGTGATGGTGTCTAATAAAACGGCCATACCGTTATTAGGATTAACCCCTAAATCTTTTAGAGTATCGGCGTATTTATCGAAAACGGGTTTGAAGAAGGCTTTTACGAAATAGCCGAAAATTACGGGATCCGAAACCTTCATCATAGTGGCTTTCAAGTGCACTGAAAAAAGAACTCCTTTGGCTTTCGCATCAGCAATTTGCTCATGAATGAAAGTTTCTAAAGCCGCTACATTAAGAAAGGAGGTATCAATAATTTCATCCTTTAAAAGAGCTAATTTATTTTTAAGAACGGTTACCTCTCCTTTAGCATCTACATGTTGAATAGTAACGGTGGTTGCCTCCTTTATACAAACAGATTTTTCACTGGCGTAGAAGTCTCCTGCTTGCATGCTCGCCACATGAGATTGAGAATCTTTAGACCAAGCTCCCATAGAATGGGGATGTTTCTTGGCAAATTCTTTTACCGCTTTGGGGGCACGACGATCCGAATTACCCTCGCGTAAAACAGGATTTACCGCACTTCCCTTTACCTTGTCGTAGCGATGGCGAATATCTGTCTCTTCATCGTTACTAGCGGTATCCGGGTAATCGGGGATAGTATAACCCTGTGATTGTAGTTCCGCTATCGCTTCTTTTAACTGGGGTAAGGAAGCACTAATATTGGGTAATTTAATAATGTTGGCTTCGGGGCTTTTGGCAATTTCACCTAATTCAGAAAGGTGATCCGCTACTTTTTGATCGGCACTTAACTTATCGGGAAAAAGAGCTAAAATTCTGGCCGCTAATGAAATATCTCTGGTTTCCACCTCTATGGAAGCCGCTTTGGCAAAACTTTCTACCAAGGGTAAAAAAGAGCGGGTAGCTAAAGCAGGGGCTTCATCGGTTAGGGTGTAGATAATTTTCATGGTGTCGGACATACTCTAAATTTAAAATTTATAACAAAAGCTTTGATCTGCATTTAATGCAGAAGCTCAAACGGCCAACGGAAAGAGAGGTGAGGTAAAGCTTGGTTGGTCGCTTAAACCGGGGCGCGAAAATATGAAAATTTATTGGAAATTTAGTCTGGAGCCTAGAATGGATTTGCTAAATAGGTATATCTAGAACTAATGTAAGACCTTAGTAATTAGTTTAGTAGATCTTCGATAATCGCTATTTTATCTCCAGATTTAAATCGGTTCTTAATTGCTCTAGCAGCGGATTCTTCGCCAATAGATATTGGTATTTCTCCTGCGGCGAATAAGGTTCCAATTTTTGGGTACCTTCTACAATTTGCACCGAGATATTCAGGGCGTAATTATTTAGCTTTTCGCGCAAGAAGTAGAGTAGATCGCGTTTTATCGCTTCAAAACTTTGCTCCTGTATATTATTGTCTAGCGTAAGTGTCACTTTGGGGCCATCTACCGTAAGGGGTTTATCACTTAAAGTGGCCAAAGTAACGCGTTGCCGATCGGCTTTAGCTTTTTCTAAAAAGAGCTGCCATACTTTTTGCAATTGCTCCAAATCAAAAGCATCTTGGGGCTTGCCCACTACTGGAGCGTCTAAATCCTCCTCTTCTTCATCGCCTTCTTTTTTAGCCAGCGGATTTTTCCCTTCCAAGGTTTGCGAAATGGAAAAAGATGCTTTACGCTTTAAAGGGGTAGTTAGTTTAGGCTTCGAACTGTCCTCTTTTGCATCTGCCACAGCAGAACTAGGTGTTGGTGTCGCTGGTTTAGGCGCACTAATAATGGGCTTTTCGGGTACCGCCGGTTTTGGGCTTTCGCTTTTTTCCTCTACGGGAGATGCGATCCGAGTTTCACTTTTCTCAGCTTGCGGGCTCGGGGCGCTGGGCTGAGCTTGCGGACTAGGACTAGGTTCTAGTTCAGGTTTTTTTTTTTCGCTCGGAGCGGTTAATTTGCTCCAAGTAGCGGCCAGTTCCATAAGGAGGAGTTCCACCAGCAGGCGAGTATTGCTACTGCTTTTGTAGCGGACATCGGCTTCCGAAATTATTTTTAAGGCTCGTAAAAGGAAGGAGGCATTTACTGCTTTAGCCTGTGCTTCGTAGCGACCGCGAACTTCGGCGCCCACTTCTAGGAGCCTTAAGGTGCTGGGATTTTGGCAAACCAATAAATCGCGACAGTGAGAGGCGAGTCCGTTTATATAGATATGGCCATCGAAGCCATTTTCTAAAATTTCATCGAAGATATTAAAGAGTCCCGCTTTATCGTCGGTTAAAACCAGGTCGAGGGTACGGAAATAGTAATCGTAATCGAGAACGCGCAGGTTATCAATTACATCTTGGTAGCTAATGCTAGCACCGGAATATGAAGCAATACGATCGAATATAGACAAGGCATCTCTTAGGGCGCCATCTGCCTTTTGAGCGATAATACGCAAAGCCTGTTCTTCGGCTTGAATATTTTCTTTGACCGCAACATTTTGTAGGTGTTTGATAATGTCTTCAACGGAAATTCGCTTGAAGTCATAAATCTGGCAACGACTTAAAATGGTGGGAATAATTTTATGCTTTTCGGTTGTGGCCAAGATGAAAATGGCATGCTTGGGCGGTTCCTCTAAGGTTTTTAGGAAAGCATTAAAGGCTTGTTGTGAGAGCATGTGCACCTCATCGATAATATAAACCTTAAATTTTCCTCTTTGAGGAGCGAAGCGCACTTGGTCGATGAGGTTACGAATATCATCAACCGAGTTGTTAGAAGCCGCATCGAGTTCGAAAATATTGAAGGAGTAATCGTCATCGCCCGACTCATGATCGTCGGCATTAATAAGTTTGGCCAAAATACGCGCACTGGTAGTTTTACCAACACCACGTGGGCCTGTAAACAAGAGGGCTTGCGCCAGATGGTTATTCTGTATGGCGTTAAATAGGGTGTTAGTCACATGACTTTGACCAACAACTTCGTCGAATACTTGCGGACGATATTTACGAGCGGAGACGATATAATTTTCCATCGCCACAAATATAGTAAGCTAGCTTTAAGCTGCGAGGGCCAAGAAGAGAAAAGAATTAACAGTATTTTTCAATTTTCTTAGTGGAGGGCTTTATTCGTAGGTAATATTTCTCTACTTTTGCACTCCTTTTTAGAAAAGGTTCAAATATTTAATAATTAATTGTTTAACTAGATGAATCAATACGAATCCGTTTTCATCATGCATCCCGTCTTATCTGAAGATCAGGTAAGGGAAACGGTAGAAAAATTCAAAGGCTTCATTGAAGCCAAAGGCGGTTCAATTCTCCAAGAAGAGAATTGGGGCCTTAAGAAATTAGCCTATCCTATTCAAAGTAAGCGAAGTGGCTTCTATCACTTGTTAGAGTTTCAAGTGCCAGGAGAAGTAATTGCACCTTTAGAAGTAGAAATGAAACGCGATGAGCGTATTATGCGCTTCATGAATGTTGCAATGGACAAGCATCACGTAGATTACGCGAAAGTGCGTCGTTCTAAACTACAAACTTCCAAATAACCTTTAAAAGAATCAGAAGATGGCTGAATTAGATACAGGATCGAATCAATCAGAAATTCGTTACCTACAACCGCTTAAAATTGACACCGGTTCTCGTAATAAGTACTGTCGTTTCCGTCGCTACGGAATCAAGTATGTAGATTACAAAGACACTGACTTTTTAGGTCAGTTCTTAAACGAGCAAGGTAAAATTTTACCTCGTCGTATAACTGGTACTTCTTTGAAATACCAGCGCAAAGTGGCTACCGCTATCAAGCGTGCTCGTCACATTGCTATTTTACCTTATGTAACAGATAACCTTAAATAAGCAAAAATTATGGAAGTTATTCTGAAACAAGACGTAGATAATCTAGGTTACAAAGACGATGTAGTAACCGTTAAGAACGGTTACGGTCGTAACTACTTATTACCACAAGGACATGCTGAATTAGCGACTCCTTCTGCGAAAAAAGTATTGGCTGAGAACATTAAGCAACGCATGCACAAAGAAGCGAAAGCTATCGAAGATGCTAAGAAAACTGCGGAAGCTATAAATGCTCTTGAAATTAAAATGATTACTAAAGTAGGTAAGGGCAACAAGTTGTTCGGATCTATTAACAATGCCGACTTAGCGGGCGAACTAGCGAAAGCTGGTCACAAAATCGATCGCAAGTACATCGTTATTCAAGGTGGTACTGTAAAAGCTACTGGTCCTTATAGCGCTAACATCCGTCTTCACCGTGAGGTGAACGTTACTTTAAACTTTGAAGTAGCCGCGGAATTAGCTAAATAAAGAGTATTTACTTTTTAGTGAAAATATTAAGGCCCTCGTAAGAGGGTCTTTTTTTTTGTGTAGAGATGAGACTGCTACGTTGTGAGATTTGGTATTGAGATTGGATCGCGGTAATGATGGACATTTTTTCTTGGAAAGGAAATTCGGTTGTAACCGTTTTTAAATTAAACAGATTCCGAAATAAATTACCCATGACATCTTTTTTAATGCACTGATTTTCAATGGATATTTCACGATAAAGTAATACTTCTCAAGATCATTCTCCTTTCTTTTTCGGTTACGAACGGTTACCCTCTTTCAGAGGTGTTCGTGA
>PZPB01000157.1 GCA_003045865.1 Bacteroidota bacterium
CATTTTGCTAAAAAGCAAACCCTGAGTTTTTACGAGAAGCTTTTGCCAGAAACAAGTTTTTTACGTGTACATCGCTCTCATATTGTTAATGTTAGTCAAATTGATCGCATCGACCCTTATGGTAAAAACGATCATATTGCATTATTGAAGGATGGCAATAGAATACCCATCTCCCGTAAGGGTTTTAGCCATTTAAAAGATGTGTTGGGCTTATAAACCTTAAAGGCTACTCTGCGTTATTTTAAAAAGACTATTAAAATGTTTGGACTATTTAAAAAGAAAAGTGAGAAGGAGAAATTGCAAGAGCAATATTCTAAATTACTCAAAGAATCGCATCGTCTTTCTACGGTAAACCGTGCCGAAAGCGATAAGAAAGCCGCTGAAGCAGATGCAGTTGCGAAGCTTATTGATGCGATGAGCTAAATTTGAGTTGGTTTTTACCAATGTGAAAAGGTAGCGAGGGATTTTAGTTTGCGCACAGGAGTTTGAAGAAGCTGACAAATTTAGTATTTATCTTCATAAATTTCGTTTCATTTGCGGTCTCTCAAATTAACACAATATGGATAAAACTAAGATGCACCCTGAAAGCCTAATGATGTCTTTCGGTTATAAGCCTCATCTCTCTGAAGGAGCGGTAAAGTGCCCCATTTTTCAAACTTCTACCTTCGCTTTTAAAACGGCAGAAGAGGGGAAAGCCTTTTTTGAAGTAGCTTATGGAAAGCGTGAAAAAGGAGCAGATGAAGAGTTAGGTTTAATCTACAGCCGTCTTAATAATCCTGATTTAGAAATTTTAGAAAACCGTCTTTGCCTTTGGGATAAAGCAGATGACGCCGCGGTTTTTGAAAGTGGCATGTCGGCCATTTCTACCATTCTTTTAGAATTCTTGAAACCTGGAGATTTATTGCTTTTTAGTAATCCAGTTTACGGTGGCACCGATCATTTTATCAAGCATTTCTTGACCAAAATTGGCATCCACGTTTTAGGTTTTACCCCGAGTGATACGGGGGCGGATATCGAAGCAATGATTGAAGCGCATCCTGCCAAAGATAATTTGGCAATGATTTATTTAGAAACGCCGGCTAACCCTACCCTCGACTTATTTGATATTGAAGAATGTGTTGCCATTGCTAAAAAATATACTCGTTCGGAAGAAGAGCGTATTTTGGTAGCAGTAGACAATACCTATATGGGACCGATATGGCAGCATCCATTACAGCACGGTGCCGACCTAGTATTGTATTCTGCCACTAAGTATATTGGTGGTCATAGTGATGTTATCGCAGGAGCAGTTTTAGGCTCTTTCGAGCTAATGGCGCGCGTAAAAGGCTTGCGTACTTTCTTAGGAAATATGGCGAGTCCGCATACGGGTTGGTTATTAATGCGTAGCCTCGAGACTTTAAAAATTAGAATGGAACGCCAGGCGCTTACCGCAGAAAAGGTAGCGGAATATTTAATCGCTCATCCAAAGGTAGAACGCGTTTATTATTTAGGACATTCAGAAGGTAAAGATGAACGCCATATGGACATTTACAAGCGTCAATACACCAGCGCAGGTGCTATGCTTTCTTTTGATATTGCCGGCGGTGAGAAAGATGCCTTCAAGGTCTTAAATGCTATGCAATTGGTAAAGTTAGCGGTAAGTTTAGGTAGCACCGAATCTTTAGCCGAACACCCAGCAACCATGACCCACGCCGGGGTGGATGAAGAATTACGCGATCAGTTAAATATTAGTGGCAAGCTTATTCGTTTATCTGTAGGGGTAGAACATCCCGATGATCTGATTGCCGATTTAGGTCAGGCCTTAGATAAAATTTAAGATTCTCCGTAAAGGGTGTGATTTTTAAGTTTTTCAGCCATTTCAAGAGCCCGCTTTATGCGGGCTTCTTCGCTTTTAGCAGAATCGATATAATGCAATACGCCCCGTTGTTTGCCTGGCTTTCGCGCCTTAAATTCAGCTGCTGCTTCAGGGTCTTGTTCTAAAACAATTTCAAACTCTTCTGGGAAAGCCATTCCGTATTTACTAGTGTCTGGGCTAATATCCACTTTTACTAGATCGCCAATTTCGCAACGCCAAGCTTTCAGAACTTCTCGGCTTAATAAAATAACCGCGTAGCCATCTTTACGCATCTGCAAAGCACGGTGTAAGTTTTTGCCATCTGGGCCAGCTATTATAATGCGCGAAGAGTGCTCGTCAATAAAAGCTTTCGCTTGATCGTAATCGCAAATTAAATGCGGGCCATAACCATTGGGCGCGGCTTCGATATAGGATTTTAGTCGCATGGCTGCTTTATTATTTCACCTTCAATAAGGAGCAAAAATAGATCTCTTATTCGAAATCATTGGATCAAATAATTACAATCCTACTTTTTCAAAAATTTAGCACTCCCCAACCCTTCCAAATTTAAAATATACTGGCCGGCCGGCAGTTGGCGGGTGTCTATCGTGTTTTGCTTCCCATTAATTTGGCCTTTCGCCACCCTATCGCCTTTCGCATTGAAAACGGAATAAGCCAGCGGCCATTTCTGATCTTCAGCTAAAGTGACCTGCAGGTAATCGCTACAAGGATTGGGGAATAGGCTGATAGGGTTAGTGGGAGCTTTGAACTCTCTTTGCGAAATAATACTACCATTAGCGTCTAAAATCCAAATATGCACAGCGAGGTTTTCACCGGAATAATCATCCCAATTGTATTCATTAAAAGCAATGGCGCTACGATTGCCAGGTAAAGCGGCTATACTATGATTACCATTGGTGTAAGATCGTGTTATTTTCCTCACCCAATTAACGGATTTGGTATTTAGGTTTAGGTTGTAAATGTAGAAGGGGGTGGTGTCTTGGGAATCGAAGTTAAGATGGTTGATGACTTTAAGGCCTTGAATGATAAATACGGAATCCGTATTCAAGTAATCTATGGCATCAAGGCTGATGTAATGACTCCCCATAGCTTCAAGTTTAGTTTTGAAATCATAGCCACTTAAAGGTAAAGTGTCAATAGCACTAACATTGTAGTTAGTGTCAAGTAAGGAGAAGGCTAGATTCCAATAACCATCTATTGTACTAGGAGTGTAGAAACCGAGTGGATAGCTACGCGATAAGCCTAATTGATAAACCTTTCCGCTTGACTCAATAAAACCACCAGATCTAAACAAGGTCATATAGTCTAGGCGATTAGCTTCAGCAACGCTTCCTTCGGAAAGGATATTCAGATCATAATCGACAAAAATATTGTTTTTAAACTCTGGGCCTTTGCTCGACCAGAGATTATAAAGAATTCCATTTGGTAATAGCTTGGGGTCTTGGGCTTCTAATGAAATATTATTGCTTATTGAGTCAGG
>PZPB01000158.1 GCA_003045865.1 Bacteroidota bacterium
TATTTAAGTCCAATGGTGATTTTCCAGATTCAATCTTACGGTAGGCATCTGTTGAGATATGAATGATCGAGGCGATGTCTGCTTGGGTTTTTCCTTTCCTGATTCTCTCTTTCTTAATTGATTTTAGCGCAGCATTTCTTAGGGTCATAATCACAAAGTATGTTGCAAAAATTATCAATTAAAAGCAAATAGCATATAATATAAAAATTTAAAATTACTTTTTTTCACCAGACACTCCGATGTATTTAATAAAATTTTCCGATCCATCGGACCAATATTCCGATCATGAACATTTTTTTAATCTAAATTTGTTAACTTAAATAAGTCTTATCGAACCTATAAATTAGCTTTTAGTTAAAACAATGAAACGATCAATCAATTTATTTGCGCTAATAATCCTCAGCTTGCTTATCTCATGCAGGCCCGATGATGCAGAATCAATCTCAAAACCAAACTTTCCAAACAATTTAAAATCAGCAGGACCTGACAGCATCGCACTAGGGAACCAACTTCCAAATCCTTATACCCCAAGTGCTTTTGTAGAAGCAATGGAGTCATTAATCTCTAAAGGGGTAATTAATGATGGTGATTTTGCAGTTGAAGTAACTCATAATTATGTGCGCCTTTATGTAGATAACGATGCATTCGAATACTACATAACCATGGATAGTAATTTAGTTACGCTCGATTTTCCATTGGACTATGAGATAATAGAAGATGGCGACTATTATAGGGACCACAGCATACATGATACTGCAAAGTACATTTATGCTGTGGTACCAGTAAATTATTCTTTTCATGATGCAATATCAAATTCAATAGAGTATATATCACCTTTAGTTTTGGATGATACCGACGAGAACCCAATCTATGATTTAATTGAAGAAGAGTCCCTTAAATTAAAAGAAGTTTGGGATTCTACTGATTACAATATAAGTTCACAATCCTCTGGAAAAGTACTTTGGGGCAATAGATATGTTCCAAAAGGTAAGATTCAATTTACAAGGATTACCGATGCAGGAGCTAATATCACTGAAGGCCTATCTGGTGTAAAAATAACAACTGTAAAATGGTTTAAGATTGGCTATGGGGTTACCAATTTTCAAGGAAATTTTGAATCTAGCAGGAAATACCGAAGCAAAGTTCGCTACAGAGTTAAATGGGAAAGAAATCCATTTACATTAAGACAAGGAGGTACACATTTGCAGTTATACACAAAAGGCCCTTACACTAATAATATGTGGAACTACACCATAGCAAGAGGACATACTAATGCTTGGGGAGCAGCCTATACCCACAAAGCTTGCATGGATTGGTACTATGGCCCAGCAATGGGACTAAATCGACCTCCTCGTGGCTTTTATGGAAGGCGTGCTAAAATCTCCATTTCAAGAAGTTCAATCTATGCTTCCGCATTTATGCCACCTAACGGTTTAATAGGCTCCTATATATTTATCCGAAATACAGATAAAGACTTCTATAATGGATACGGGACGGCTATACTTGAATTAGCACATTCACAGCACTGGGCTTTACCAGGTAATTTCCTAGGAGTTGACCGCTATATTACTGAAATGTATGCCACTGGAATAGAGTGGTTTTTCGTTAGAAATTATTACAATGCCGAAGTAATTATGAGTCGCTTTAATAAGCAAGCCGTACCACTAAACTTACCTATTTTAAACGACCCTTGTCTAGGTTATGGTCCCATATTCATCGATCTATTTGATACAGATAATCAAGGCCCCTCATACTTAAATGCTACTGCGCAGAATGAATGTATATCAATTGGTGGCGTTTTGAATAATTCTAGAGATGGCCAAGCATGCTTGATGGTGACTGCTCCTCAAGGGAGCACACCTTTTATCTTGAATAATCGTTTCTATTATACTCCGATTGCTGGTGGTACTCCATGTAATAATGACGCTACTTTCGATGGACAAAACTGTGATTGTGGACCAGCCCCTCCAGCAATGCTTTCATTTGTGGACGACCGATCAATCTATACTATGTGCAACAACCTTCACCCAAGACAAAGAGACTTAGTTAGTGGATATCAACCTTACCAATGGCAGAACGCGCTTCAACATGCATATAATTTGAATGGCTTTAAGAATAATCTTCGTAACTTGTATTTCAACAGAGGTGAAGGTGCTAGGTTAGATACTCTAATTGCGGACTACTCTCATGTTGGATCAACAGATAATAATAATTGCGTATGGCAAATGATTTTTTAAAAATCATGAAGAATACAATTTTATTTTTTTGGATTCTTATATTAGGATCGTGTATTGTGGAAAGAGACAGAGGCCCTTATCAGGTTACTTTGATTTTTAAAAACGAGTCCCAGTATAATTTGAACATTAAAGTACCTAATGGACTTTTAGCCAATAATAGTTCAGTTGAGTTTAATCTTACAGCAAACGATAGCCGAGAATTTGTTTCTTCCAAAGAGCTAAGTGGCTGTGGGTTGCCTTGCAGTCCTCCAGGACCTTACATCGTAACTATAGTCGACAGTGCCTATCAAGTAACATTTGTTCCGGAAAACTGTTTAGAAAATGACACAAGTAATACGGTTCAGAGAAATATGCTTAGTCCAGCATGTCATGTTTCCTGGGTAAACCTAGGCGATCCTGAATATGATCGCCTTTCTGGAAGGTATACATTTACAGACACTATTTTTCATTTGGCTAAAAACTTAGATATCTATTGATGATTATATTGAAGATTTGAATTAAGCCATAGATGGGTCTTTCAAGCGCCTTACATCAGGGCCTTTTAAGCTTATGGTATTGCTTTTAAGTTATTTATGATCTCATTTGTAGTACCTACTCCCGCTTAAGCTACTTAAAAAAAGGCAAAAACCCTTGTTAGTCAGATGATTAGCAAGGGTTTTCACCAAAAATTTTCATTCATTTGAATCAATACCAGCACCTCTTTCTGCTTTAATTTTCGAGTCAACTATTTTAAGCATAATACCAAATACTTTTAATTTTTGTCGTTGCCGTTTTTTAAAACCATTCAACTTTCAGACAGTTTAACCAGTTTTTCTAATTGCTGTTACATTCAATATTTTAATAATGACTATAATATCTTTCAGAAAGAACGTAATATACGAAAATAAAGAAATAATATGGTACTTAAGAATACTGTCAAAAAGAAGACAATGAAAACGCTACACAACAACAAATAAACGCAAGGCGGTGAATTACGTTTTCAATTGACGCTTTTTATTGCAAATGATAAGCACGAATTTTAACCACAAATAATAGATACCGCCCAGCGTTTATTCGAACCGT
>PZPB01000008.1:0-8601 GCA_003045865.1 Bacteroidota bacterium
GTACTTAATGGCAGCTTCAACAAATTTTACGAAAAGTGGATGCGGATTCGCTACCGTACTCTTATATTCTGGGTGGAATTGTACGCCCATAAACCAAGGGTGATCGGGTACTTCAACAATTTCTACTAAAGACATATCTGGGTTTATACCGGTCGCAATCATTCCCTTAGCCTCATATTCAGCTAAGTACTTATTATTGAACTCAAAACGGTGACGGTGTCTTTCGCTAATACCTTTTCTGCGGTAAACCGCAAATGCTTTAGAACCTTCCTTTAAATCACAGGCACAAGCTCCTAATCGCATCGTTCCGCCCTTCTCGGTAACATTTTTCTGCTCCTCCATAATGTCAATTACGGGATAAGAAGTCTCAGGGTTCATTTCGGTACTATTGGCATCTTCCCAGCCTAATACATTTCTTCCGAATTCAATCACCGCCGCCTGCATACCCAAACAGATACCTAAAAATGGTATTTTAGATTCACGAGCATGACGGATCGCTTCAATTTTACCATCAAAGCCTCGTTCACCAAATCCTGGTGCAACCAGAATCCCATCTAAACCATCTAAAGTTTTTACAATATTATCTAAGGAAAGGTTTTCAGAATGTATCCAGCGAATTTTAACACGACATTCGTTGCTAGCCCCCGCATGAATAAAGGACTCTACTATCGATTTATAACTATCGTGAAGTTCAACGTACTTCCCAATCAAACCAATCTCCACTTCCATTTTAGGATAGCGTAATTTGTAAAGGAAATCCTTCCAGTTTACTAAATCAAGATTATCGTCGATAGGCAGGTTTAAACGCTTTAGCACCACTTCATCTAAATGCTGATTACGCATTAAAATGGGCACTGCATAAATGGTTTCCGCATCAATACTTTGTACTACGGCTTCCTTCTTTACATTACAAAACTGGGCCAATTTTCGACGAATATCCTCGCCTAAATCATGCTCTGTTCTACAAACTAAAATATCAGGTTGTATTCCCGATTCCTGCAATTTCTGCACGGAATGCTGAGTCGGTTTTGTTTTTAATTCACCGGTCGCGGCCAGATAGGGCACCAAAGTAAGATGTACTACTAAACTAGACTCTCCTAATTCCCAGCGCAGCTGACGTACCGCTTCGATATATGGAAGGGCTTCAATATCACCTACCGTTCCTCCTATTTCTGTAATGATAATTTCAAACTCTCCGGTATTCCCCAAAAGTTGAATACGGCGTTTAATTTCGTCCGTGATATGCGGGATAACCTGCACGGTCTTTCCTAAATAATCCCCCCGACGCTCTTTATTAATTACCGTTTGATATACTCTACCGGTAGTAACATTATTAGCTTGTGACGTAGGTCGGTTTAAGAATCGCTCGTAATGTCCTAAATCTAAGTCGGTTTCTGCCCCATCGTCGGTTACAAAACACTCCCCGTGCTCGTAAGGATTTAAGGTACCGGGATCGATATTGATATATGGATCTAGCTTTTGGATTGTCACGCTATAACCCCGCGATTGTAGCAATGTAGCTAGCGAAGCGGAGATAATACCTTTCCCTAAAGAAGAGGTAACCCCACCGGTTACGAAAATGTATTTTGTTGAAGGCATATAATATTAGCTGAATTGGCTAAAGACGGCGCAAAGCTAGTAATTAATGAGGGTTTAAGAAGGAGAAATTAAAACAAGCTATCAATGATTTCTTCAATACTTATCCCTTCCGCCTCTGCCTTGTAGTTTTTAACCAAACGGTGACGTAGTATTGGCTTGGCTACTGCCAAAACATCTTCCTTATCGGGACTAAATTTTCCTTTTAAAGCAGCATGCGCTTTTGCACCTAAAATTAAGTTTTGCGATGCGCGTGGTCCCGCTCCCCAAGAAATGTACTTTTGAGTAATATCCGCGGCATTAGGGGTATTAGGTCTACTGGCCTGCACCAATTTAATGGCAAATTCGTACACATTATCGGGTACGGGGATCTTACGCACTAAGTTTTGGAAGAAAATGATTTCTTCACCGCTCAATACTTCATTAACCACAGCATTAACGCCCGCAGTCGTGTTTTTAACGATGCTTACTTCTTCCTCAAAACTAGGGTAACCTACTTCTATGTTAAACATGAAACGGTCTAATTGCGCTTCTGGCAAAGGATAGGTACCTTCTTGTTCAATGGGGTTTTGCGTAGCTAAAACAAAAAATGGCTTGGCCATGGCATAGGTGTGCCCTGCTGCCGTAACCGATCTTTCTTGCATCGCCTCTAATAAAGCCGACTGAGTTTTAGGAGGCGTTCGGTTAATCTCATCTGCCAAAATGATATTCGCAAATAAGGGACCTTTCACAAATTTAAACTGACGGTTTTCGTCCAATATTTCCGAGCCCACAATATCCGAAGGCATTAAGTCAGGGGTAAACTGAATTCTGCGGAAGCTTAAACCTAAGGCTTCTGAAACCGTATTCACTAAAAGTGTTTTAGCCAATCCCGGCACCCCTACTAATAGGGAGTGGCCTTTGCAAAAGATAGACATCAACAAAAGATGAATAACATCATCTTGACCAATAATTACCTTCCCAATTTCCGCTTTTAACTGTTGGTATTTTACACCTAACTGTTTAACCGCATCTACATCATTCGTATTATTCTGCATATTGAGAAGCGTTTAGCCATTTTCTTTTAAAGGTACACGACAAATATTCATTATTCACCCGCACATAAGTCTCACCAATTTTATCGTTTACCCAATCTTCTAAAGCTTTTTGTTGCTTTTGAGCTTTTGCAACTTGCTGAATGCGCTGGTAATCCGCTCCTAAATCGGCTGTATGCGCCTCGGTGCGATCAATTAGTTTAATTAATTTATAACCTTCCTTCTCATCGCGGGTTCGGAAGAAGGTAGCAGGACTCATTGTTCCCTCTTCAATATTCTCCAAAGCGTAAAAAATAGTTTTATCTAATTGACCCGTTTCCCAAACCGATTCGCCCGATTGCGGGTTTACCGCTAATCCACCGTTCAGTTTAGAGTCTTCATCGTCTGAAAACTGCTTGGCCGCTTCTTCAAAACTGATCTTTCCCTCTAAAATTAAGGTGCGTACGCTATCAATTACTTTTTTAGAAGCTTCTAAATTTTCAGCCGAAATCTTCGGTTTGATTAAAATATGACGCAAGTCCAACTCCTGACCACGCTTGGATTGCAATTGAACAATGTGATAACCATACTCCGTTTTAAAGGGATCGCTAATTTCATTTAAGGATAAGTTAAAGGCAATGGCTTCAAACTCTTTTACAAACTGTCCACGCTTAATACCCTTATACTCTCCCCCGTTTTTCGAGCTTCCTTCATCATCCGAATAAAGCACCGCCATGGTACTGAAAGAGGAACCATTAAGAATACGTTCCTTGATATTTACTAATTGATCGATGGCCTCTTGCTTGGCTTCTTCACTAACCTCCGGGAATTTTACAATTTCCGCGTATTTAACTTCGGCATTAATTAAGGGTAAACTGTCTTTGGGAATGTCATTGTAAAATAAACGTACTTCCGAAGGCGTAATTTCTATATCACCATTAATGGTTTGCATCATACGCTGCGCCGTCATTTGATTGCGGATAAGCTCACTCATCTCCTCTTTAATCTCAAGGATAGATTTGCCATAATACTGCTCTAACCTCTGACTGCTACCAATTTGCTGAATAAACACCTCAATTCTACGATCGATATTGGCTTGCACTTCTTCCTCGGAAACTTCCACACTGTCTAAATCCGCTTGGTGCAGCAGAAGCTTTTCTAAAAGCAACTCCTCAAAAACATCACATTGATCGACTTCAAACTGTGGATTCTGCTTTTTTTGCGCTTCCATCGCTTGGTTCAAATCGCTTTTCAAAACAATATTCTTACCTACTACAGCTAAAACACCGTCAATTAAAACTCCCTGGGCGGAAAGCGTCGGTCCGAATGAAGCAACAATAAATAGCACGAGGCCAGCGGTTTTAGGGATAAGTTTCAAATTCCTTCTTTTTAAGAGCATCATTAACTAAGTTTTTCTCTAAATCGGCAATAAGGTCCAATCGTTTCTTATTCAAAAGGGTATTGCGGATAATATCTTTCACATAAAAAATTGGAGCAGAATTGTCTTTAATCTTAAACTCCTTTATTTGCGCCAAGTAAATTAAGCCTTCTTCTTCTAACTCAATCCACTTATTACGCGCTAAAAAATCTTGTTGATTGTAAGTACGAATAGGTATGAGCTTCCTAAAATCATTGAAACTTATCCAAGCCGTATCTTCCAAAGAAAAAGAACGCGCAAAGCTAAGGCTATAGTCTAGTAATGCCTCTAAATCTTTAGCCTCACTCGATTTAAACCATTTTTTCAGATCCTCTAATTCGGGCGCATCTTGGGGAACCACGATATAACGGATTTTAAGGATATTCTCCTTTAACAAGAAGTTTTGGCTGTTTGCCTGATAATAATCCTTTATCTGTAATTCCGAAATGCTGGTGTCCAATCTGTCATCTACATACTTCTGTAGATAGGCATACTTTAAAAGATCGTTGCGGTAATTGCGAATTTGCTCCTCAAATTGCTTTTGCTCGTCCGTTAAATTGAATTCGGCTTTGTAAACCATCAATTCATTTTTGGCCCAAACATTAATAAAGTTCTGCACAAAATTGGCGCTATCTTCGGGGCTTAAACCTTCCGGTAGAACGGCTACAATATCATGCTGATAAAGCTTCGATTCATAAACCCGCGCCACCATCTCTCCTTCCTCTTCGATGCCCTTGTTGAATATACTATCACAAGAACTGAAGAGAACTAGACTTAAAAAAAGGATGCTATGGAAGAGGCTTTTATTCAAGCTCGCTTACCACTTTATCAAGTACTGTTTGATTTACTTGTACGGGATATTTCAGTTTCAGGTCTTCTAACCACTGGGCTTCCAGATACTCTTGGTAGTCGCTGATTACTTTTCCTTTTGCTTCTTCAAATGTTTTAGCCCTTGGCGCCTCAATGTTAAGCACATAGGCTTGGATATAACGATCGTTCTGAACTTCAATGTCAGATTTTCCCGCTTTGCTCATTTCCTTTACCGATGTCAAGTTCAACTCTTCTGAACTATATAAACCGCTATCAATCGCAAGGTCTAATTTTGAATCTTCATTTAATTCCGCTAAAACTTCTGCCACTAGTTTGCCCTTTTTAAGAAGCTTAACTGCTTTTTTCGCAATCTTTTTAGACGAGGCATCAACTTTATAAGACTGGTAACGCGTGGGCCATTGGTACTTATCGCCATTCATCGCAAAGAAGGCTTTTAATCCACTGGTATCAGACATCGCCTGACGCCATACTTTTTCTTCGGTTAAGTCGAAAAGTAAAATACCTTCAAAGTACTCACGCTCTAATAGACGGAATTCAGGATACTTGGTTGATAAGCGGCTCTTCTCATAAGCCAAAAGCTCACCATCTGCATATTCTTTAATCGCTTTATAAAGCTTAGAATCTAAAGTACTACCGCGACGGAATTTGGTTTGACTGATTTCTAAGAAAGTAAGAAAGTCTTTAATGGTGTACTCCTTATTGTCGAAGCTAAACAATACGACATCGCCGTTCTTTAGCTTCTTAATTTTCCACTCTCCTTTATTGTAGCTTTCCTCATCTACTTGGGCAAATGCTTTTTTGTATAATTGAGGATACTCTTTAAAGTTATAGTCTTGCTTTATGCGCTTCATCACGCTTACCTCGCTTTGTTGCGCGCGAATATCTCGCTCTACTTTCGATTTGATTTCAGACTGTACTTTTTCAAATCCCAGTTCCTCATCTTTCTTAATTAACTTAATAATATGCCAACCCACGGGAGTTTTAACGGGCTTAGTATAGTTACCAATCTCAGTAATGGCAAAAGCCGCATCTTCAAATTCTGGATACATTTTATTGATTCCAAATGGATCTAATTGTCCACCACGCGGAATAGAGGTTTTGTCTTCACTGTACTGACGTACTAAAGTTTCAAACTCTTCGCCTGCTTCTAGCTTGCTGTAAATTTCCTCAATTTTAGTTTTCACATCTGCTCTTTGCTCGTCGGTGGTTTTATCATTGTCAATTAACATGATATGCGCCACAGTAACCTTACCTCTTGCAGCGCGCTTGTCGGTAGGCTTTACCAAATGGTAACCATATTGACTACGCACGGGCATTGAAATCTCTCCCATGCGGGTAGTGTAAGCAGCTGATTCGAAAGGATATACCATATCGAAAACGGTAAAGAAGCCTAAATCGCCTTGACGTTGGGCACTGTAAGTATCGTCTGAACTCGCGGCTAAAGCTTCGAAAGACATACCATCCTTTACAATTTTATTGCGAATAGAAAGCGCCTTATTATAAGCCACTAAAGTGTCTTCTGGACTAGGGCTTTTATCGAGTTTCACCATAATATGCGAAGCACGAATATCGAACTTCATGCGGGTATAAGCCTCGCGTACTAATTCGTTGGTAACGTCTTTATCCGAAAGATAAGGCTTCACTAATTGCTCGCGGTAATTTCTAAACTCACGCAAGAAATTAGGCATGGTATCTTTTCCTAGCTCTTTGGCATCGTGTACCTTAAGCTTAAAATTAATGTATAAGTCAAGATATTCTAAGGGTGTTTTGGGATCAATATCTTCGCCAATATCACGGTTTTTATTGTAAACCGCCATATACTCATCGGCTCGAACTGTATCGTCTGCTACTGTAAACAATACCTGATTGGCCCATTTCTCCTGTGCTTGCGCAGATAGAAATAAAACACCGCAGAAAATGCTGGCAAATACTTTCTTCATAGGGAAAAACTCTCTTTTAATTAAAAATTAATGTCTACTATAATTTGGTGATTCTCTCGTAATCTGTACATCATGTGGATGACTTTCGTGAATACCCGCACTTGTAATTCGCACGAAATTACCTTTTTCTTGCAAGGCTTTCACATTTGCAGCACCACAATATCCCATACCGGCTCTTAAACCACCGATAAACTGATACATAACTTCACCTACTTCTCCTTTATAGGCTACCCGTCCTACAATACCTTCGGGAACCAATTTTTTAATATCGTCTTCCACATCTTGAAAATAACGATCCTTGGAGCCTTGCTGCATAGCCTCTATAGAGCCCATTCCTCGGTAGGTTTTATACTGACGACCTTCATAAATAATGGTCTCGCCTGGCGCTTCCTTAGTTCCAGCTAGTAAAGAACCCAACATAACGGTGTCTGCACCCGCAGCTACGGCTTTTACAATATCGCCTGTAAAGCGAATACCACCATCGGCTATAATGGGAATATCGGTTCCGGCTAGTCCTTTTTTAACCTCCATAATAGCGGTTAATTGAGGTACTCCCACTCCGGCTACGACGCGCGTAGTGCAAATAGAACCAGGACCAATACCCACTTTAATCGCATCAGCACCAGCGTCGGCTAAATATTTAGCGGCTTCGGCTGTTGCCACATTGCCTACTACTACATCTAAATTGGGGAATTTGGCTTTTACGGCCTTCAAGGCTTTAACCACACCCGCCGAATGTCCGTGGGCCGTATCTATAATAATGGCATCTACATGAGACTCTACTAGTGCAGTAACACGCTCAAGCACATCTGCGGTAACGCCTACTGCCGCAGCGACGCGTAAACGACCGAAATCGTCTTTGTTTGCATTGGGTTTGATATGCGATTTGGTAATATCACGGTAAGTAATTAAGCCGATCAGTTTATTCTCAGCATCTACTACCGGTAGCTTTTCGATTTTATACTTCTGCAAGATTACTTCTGCTTGCGCAAGACTGGTATTCTCGAGAGTAGTAACCAATCCTTCGCTGGTCATTATCTCCTTTAAAGGACGATCATCGCGTTTTTCAAAGCGTAAATCGCGATTGGTAATAATACCCATTAAGGTTTTATCTTCGCTTACGATGGGAATTCCTCCGATTTTAAAATCGGACATCATTTTCTTGGCATCCTTAACCAAGGCACTTTGTGGTAAAGTAACCGGGTCGAGGATCATTCCACTCTCGGCTCTTTTTACATTGCGCACTTCTACCGCTTGTTGTTCGATAGTCATGTTTTTATGTAAAACCCCAATACCGCCATCCTGAGCAATGGCAATAGCCATTCGTGCTTCTGTAACAGTATCCATGGCTGCCGAAATAATCGGTGCCTTCAGGGTAATATTACGGGTAAATCGAGTGGTAAGATCAACTTCGCGGGGTAAGACTTCCGAAAAGGCTGGTACTAAAAGTACGTCGTCATAAGTTAGTCCTTCACTTATGACTTTATCGCTAAAAGTTGACATAGAGCGCTTGCAATTTTAAATTGAATTGCGCGCAAAATTAAGAATTAAAACCGATTTTTCCTTCATATACTAAGCGATATAGTTAGACTCGATCAGATTTTAATTTAAAAAAAAAGACTGAACCCAAAAGTCCAGCCTTTTTATCAAACAAGCAAAATATAAAACCTTAATCTCTAACGGATAAGCGTAAAGTTTCCGCGTTCTTCTGTAGGGGCATCACCCGGTGTGGCGTACTTAATAAAGTAAATATACACTCCTTGTGGAGCTGCATTACCAGCATCGGTTCCATCCCAACGCACTT
>PZPB01000008.1:8701-60175 GCA_003045865.1 Bacteroidota bacterium
ATATACACTCCTTGTGGAGCTGCATTACCAGCATCGGTTCCATCCCAACGCACTTGCGGGTCATTCGTTTCAAATACTTTTGTGCCCCAGCGGTTCATAATATAGAACTGATAGTTCTCAATATCATTCAAGCGCATCGAAGGTCCGAAGGTGGTATTTTCGGCTACTCCACTGCCTGGTCTAAAAGCCGTAGCTAAGAATACGCGCGCCTCTTGTTGGCTGCAAGCTTCGTTCGAAAAGGCATTCATCGGATTACCGAAATTATCAATAATACCCTGCGGATTTCCGCCCTCTATCGCTTTAACATAGTAGCAATACGCTCCTGCATCTGGATCGGCGGCCACTAAATCTGCAATCTCGTAATCGGTATACGTAGTATCATCACCACCATTCACGTTTACATTCTCGCCTACTTTCACGTAATTGAAGTCTCCTTCATCGCGACGGTAAATCTCGTATTTCTCAACATATCCGCCCCAACCTTGGTAAGAGGTCCAAGTTAAACGATTCGTTAAATCGGGCTCTCCTTTTACATTTAGGCGCATGTTACGTGAGATGTTACTAATCGTGTCATATCCACCACAGCTATCCGTTGCGGTTACACGGTAGAAATAATCAAACTTATCCGCTTGCACCCCAAAATCTTGGAAAGTGATAATATAAGGAGGCGCCGTAGGCTTACCAATAGTAGCAATCGTGCGGTAAGGACCAAAATACTCGGGCGCTCTTTGGATCTGAAAGCTTCTTACATCCGCCTTGCCATCGATATATACATCGATATCTAAAGACTTACGCGTAAAATCGTTGCTTACACTTGAGATGTACAACTGATCCGACTGACGCGGCACTTCCGCTTGGATACAAACTGTATTCGATATCGAACTGTAGCCATTGATGGTATCCATCGCTTCTATCGTATAACAATACTGAAAATCTTTCTGCAGTACATTCTGACGGTAAGTTGTGTCATCCGGAGAGGCGGTAAACAATACCGTCGGCCCGATAATCGTACCATCGGGTTCCGTTACTAAAGTCCACACCCGATACTGATGTACGCCACCAGGAAACTCCTTATAAGCGTTCCAGCTAATGCGAGAGAAGCCCTCACATTTATTAATGTAATTTCTTAAGAATACTGTGTTATGGGGAGTCACTGCTAAATCATCGCTCTGATTACCACAGCTATCTACCGATACCACTTTAAATTGCTCCGAACGACTATCCGCTTGGCTTCCCGCCCATTCGTAAGGCATAGCTGTTCCCGCAGGAATCGTGTCTACAATCACCCATCCATTCAATGGATCATTATAGAAAAGGTAAAAGCTTACGATATCTTTCTTTTGACTCGCATCAAAATCAATTTCCGCTTTATTATTTATACTAACCGATACGCTACCAATTTCTGGATTCTCATTATTGGTGCGATCTAAGAAACGGCTCGTGTCTTGGGTGGAACCCGAATAACAGCCTACTACCGTATCGGGTACTCGAATTTGATACGCTACTGTTAAATCACAAACACTCACCGTATCGATAAAACTCGTAGTAGTGGTCTCCCCTACTTTTTGCCAATTACCGCTACTCTCGGGTGCTTCCACCCAAACCTCGTAAATATTTCCGCGGAAAGGATTTAAACCGCCACCATTGTAAGGAGTCCAACTGAGCTGTGCATATTCAGGACTACCCGTTGGCACCGCTGTTAAACTCATGGTCATCGTATTTATAGTATCACTTGGTAAGGAGATGAAATCACAAGGACCCGTACTCATTTCCATGTAGAAGTAACTCGTTGCTCCCTGAGAAGGTACTAGGGTAGAAAGCGTATCAAAATGAGGAATACTATCCACTACCGTCCAAGGACCATTTGGACTGCTTGAACCATAAATACGCCAATAGTTAAACTCTAAGATACTGTCCATTACCGGTTGACTCCAACCTAAACGAACCGAACCATCCTTTTGCACATCCGAACATCTAAGTCCAGGTGGATTAGGTTCACCCGCTATAACTTCTACAATAATCGTAGCCAGACCCACCTTCGGCGCAGCGCAACCATCATCTTCCATCCGAACCGTAAAATAATAGGTATTTGAAGCCGAGCCACAACCCCCAAAGTTCAGGTGAACACAATCAGGAATCCAATAAAACTCTACCGTATTTTGAATAACACTGCAATAGGTTCCCGTAGAGTTAAAAGAAGTTAAGGTAGCACAAGGGGCCGCTCCATTACAACCCGTGCTCGAGGCATAGTTGTTCGAGTTTAATTGCAGTCCACCCGCTTTCATACAAATCTGCTGGAAGGATCCATTCGCAAATTGATCTAAATCACGCGCTACTACTCTAAACTGAACTGTATCTTGGGGGTAAGTTCTAATACGATATACATTACCCGTACGCACTACATCGGTGTAAATCGACGTGTCGATTTCTGCGGCTGGGGTACTATTATTAGTTGGGCAACGGGTACCATTTAAATAATAAACGGGTACGTCACGGTAAACCTCTCCGATAAGCTGATTACAACGATATTCTCTAATTACCACGCAACTCGCATACCAACCCTCTACTGGATTATTCGCTAAAGCCGTTAGTTCACCAGACTGAGGGTCTAAGGTGTTAGGACCATTACTTGCATTTTCTGTTCCATCAGGAAAGGGAGCGATATTGGAATAACCAGAACTATACGCAATATTAGAGTTGGATGCATCCCAAGGCTGACCCCAATCAAAAACTAAGGAGTCGATATCCTTATCCGATGGTAAGTGGTTAAATTCAAAAAGGTAGTTAGGACAAGTTACCGCATTCGCATCTTGAGCAAATACAGGGCTATTATCAAAGCAAGTACTTGCATTTAAAGGTTGTGTAGCACCAGGAGGAGTATAAGGATACATCTTAGAACGAAGGAAATAACCCGATGCATTGGTGTTTACTAAAGAAGGACGACAGCAAGAAGTCCAGCTAAAAACCCAGCCTGCGGCGGGCGGAACGCCATTTAAGGAAACCGGAGAGCTACGGTATACCCCTTTTTCAATCGCACCATCATCACCCGAAGAACAATTAATATCAAAGGCTGAACTAGGGCAATCCGGGGACACATCTCCCGAAAGGGCAGGAATATAGGTACAAGGAATATTACCAAATGGGCCACTTACACTTTGCGTTCCTGTTGGAATGCTGGCACCAGTACAATCGCGATAAAGGGTTAATGTAAAAATATATTGACCATTGGTGGTACATTCCCAGTAGATCTCCCCTCCTAAAAGGTGAGAGGCTTGTGCTTTAGGTACCATCAGGAAAAACATGATAACGAGCAGGGCAGAGAATTTTTTCATTCTGTAAATTTTTATAAATGTAGAATCTTTTTATCTATTGAGCAGACACATTTAGTAAAGCTCTTGCCAAAGGATTAACAGTTTAGGCCTAATAAGTCAGAAAGCTGAGTAAACGAGGGCTTTTAGCGAGTTATGGCGTGAAAAAGTGATCCATAAAAAAGACCTCTATTTGCATAGAGGCCTTAATAATTTAGTTTACGTTCTTATTTAACGAATCAAAGTAAAGTTTCCGCGCTCTTCCACGGGTGCTTTTCCCGGTGTGGCGTACTTAATAAAGTAGATATACACTCCTTGTGGAGCTGCATTACCAGCATCGGTTCCATCCCAACGCACTTGCGGGTCATTCGTTTCAAATACTTTTGTGCCCCAGCGGTTCATAATATAGAACTGATAGTTCTCAATATCATTCAAGCGCATCGAAGGTCCGAAGGTGGTATTTTCGGCTACTCCACTGCCTGGTCTAAAAGCCGTAGCTAAGAATACGCGCGCCTCTTGTTGGCTGCAAGCTTCGTTCGAAAAGGCATTCATCGGATTACCGAAATTATCAATAATACCCTGCGGATTTCCGCCCTCTATCGCTTTAACATAGTAGCAATACGCTCCTGCATCTGGATCGGCGGCCACTAAATCTGCAATCTCGTAATCGGTATACGTAGTATCATCACCACCATTCACGTTTACATTCTCGCCTACTTTCACGTAATTGAAGTCTCCTTCATCGCGACGGTAAATCTCGTATTTCTCAACATATCCGCCCCAACCTTGGTAAGAGGTCCAAGTTAAACGATTCGTTAAATCGGGCTCTCCTTTTACATTTAGGCGCATGTTACGTGAGATGTTACTAATCGTGTCATATCCACCACAGCTATCCGTTGCGGTTACACGGTAGAAATAATCAAACTTATCCGCTTGCACCCCAAAATCTTGGAAAGTGATAATATAAGGAGGCGCCGTAGGCTTACCAATAGTAGCAATCGTGCGGTAAGGACCAAAATACTCGGGCGCTCTTTGGATCTGAAAGCTTCTTACATCCGCCTTGCCATCGATATATACATCGATATCTAAAGACTTACGCGTAAAATCGTTGCTTACACTTGAGATGTACAACTGATCCGACTGACGCGGCACTTCCGCTTGGATACAAACTGTATTCGATATCGAACTGTAGCCATTGATGGTATCCATCGCTTCTATCGTATAACAATACTGAAAATCTTTCTGCAGTACATTCTGACGGTAAGTTGTGTCATCCGGAGAGGCGGTAAACAATACCGTCGGCCCGATAATCGTACCATCGGGTTCCGTTACTAAAGTCCACACCCGATACTGATGTACGCCACCAGGAAACTCCTTATAAGCGTTCCAGCTAATGCGAGAGAAGCCCTCACATTTATTAATGTAATTTCTTAAGAATACTGTGTTATGGGGAGTCACTGCTAAATCATCGCTCTGATTACCACAGCTATCTACCGATACCACTTTAAATTGCTCCGAACGACTATCCGCTTGGCTTCCCGCCCATTCGTAAGGCATAGCTGTTCCCGCAGGAATCGTGTCTACAATCACCCATCCATTCAATGGATCATTATAGAAAAGGTAAAAGCTTACGATATCTTTCTTTTGACTCGCATCAAAATCAATTTCCGCTTTATTATTTATACTAACCGATACGCTACCAATTTCTGGATTCTCATTATTGGTGCGATCTAAGAAACGGCTCGTGTCTTGGGTGGAACCCGAATAACAGCCTACTACCGTATCGGGTACTCGAATTTGATACGCTACTGTTAAATCACAAACACTCACCGTATCGATAAAACTCGTAGTAGTGGTCTCCCCTACTTTTTGCCAATTACCGCTACTCTCGGGTGCTTCCACCCAAACCTCGTAAATATTTCCGCGGAAAGGATTTAAACCGCCACCATTGTAAGGAGTCCAACTGAGCTGTGCATATTCAGGACTACCCGTTGGCACCGCTGTTAAACTCATGGTCATCGTATTTATAGTATCACTTGGTAAGGAGATGAAATCACAAGGACCCGTACTCATTTCCATGTAGAAGTAACTCGTTGCTCCCTGAGAAGGTACTAGGGTAGAAAGCGTATCAAAATGAGGAATACTATCCACTACCGTCCAAGGACCATTTGGACTGCTTGAACCATAAATACGCCAATAGTTAAACTCTAAGATACTGTCCATTACCGGTTGACTCCAACCTAAACGAACCGAACCATCCTTTTGCACATCCGAACATCTAAGTCCAGGTGGATTAGGTTCACCCGCTATAACTTCTACAATAATCGTAGCCAGACCCACCTTCGGCGCAGCGCAACCATCATCTTCCATCCGAACCGTAAAATAATAGGTATTTGAAGCCGAGCCACAACCCCCAAAGTTCAGGTGAACACAATCAGGAATCCAATAAAACTCTACCGTATTTTGAATAACACTGCAATAGGTTCCCGTAGAGTTAAAAGAAGTTAAGGTAGCACAAGGGGCCGCTCCATTACAACCCGTGCTCGAGGCATAGTTGTTCGAGTTTAATTGCAGTCCACCCGCTTTCATACAAATCTGCTGGAAGGATCCATTCGCAAATTGATCTAAATCACGCGCTACTACTCTAAACTGAACTGTATCTTGGGGGTAAGTTCTAATACGATATACATTACCCGTACGCACTACATCGGTGTAAATCGACGTGTCGATTTCTGCGGCTGGGGTACTATTATTAGTTGGGCAACGGGTACCATTTAAATAATAAACGGGTACGTCACGGTAAACCTCTCCGATAAGCTGATTACAACGATATTCTCTAATTACCACGCAACTCGCATACCAACCCTCTACTGGATTATTCGCTAAAGCCGTTAGTTCACCAGACTGAGGGTCTAAGGTGTTAGGACCATTACTTGCATTTTCTGTTCCATCAGGAAAGGGAGCGATATTGGAATAACCAGAACTATACGCAATATTAGAGTTGGATGCATCCCAAGGCTGACCCCAATCAAAAACTAAGGAGTCGATATCCTTATCCGATGGTAAGTGGTTAAATTCAAAAAGGTAGTTAGGACAAGTTACCGCATTCGCATCTTGAGCAAATACAGGGCTATTATCAAAGCAAGTACTTGCATTTAAAGGTTGTGTAGCACCAGGAGGAGTATAAGGATACATCTTAGAACGAAGGAAATAACCCGATGCATTGGTGTTTACCAGAGAGGGACGACAGCATTGTGTCCAACTAAATACCCAGCCCGCGGCGGGCGGAACGCCATTTAAGGAAACCGGAGAACTGCGGTATACCCCTTTTTCAATTCCACCATCATCACCCGAGGAACAATTAATATCAAAGGCTGAACTAGGGCAATCCGGAGACACATCTCCCGAAAGGGCAGGAATGTAAGTACAAGGAATATTACCAAATGGGCCTTGAACGTTTTGCGTTCCTGTTGGAATGGAGATTCCAGTACAGTCTCTGTAAAGTACTAAGGTAAAAATATATTGACCATTGGTGGTACATTCCCAATAGATCTCCCCTCCTAAAAGGTGAGAGGCTTTACTATTAGTACTAAACAGTGTAATTACTGCTACAACTAACCATTTCAAATTCTTCATTCCTAAACTGATTTGTGCACAAATATATTTTAATAATGATAGGAAGGCAAGCCACACTTATTTAAGGCTAATACTATCCTATTTTTAGATAAGTCGTTTTAAGCAAAAAGTTCTTTTTTGGCAGTGAGATAATCCTCCCACAACTCTTTAATAATTTGAGCAGCAGGACTAATATTTTCAATCAGGCCACTAACCTGCCCTATTTCCAGCTCGCCTTCAATTAAGTCGCCTTCAAACATGCCTTTTTTTGCGCGTGCTCTGCCTAATAAAGTTTTAAGCTCTTCGGCAGATGCGCCTTTAGCATAAGCCTCTGCAATTTTCTGATAAAAAGGGTTTTTAATCAAGCGTACTGGGGCTAATTCTTTTAAAGTTAGAATGGTGTCACCCTCTTGCGCTGCTAATACTGCATTTTTAAAAGCTTGATGGGCCGAGCTTTCTTCACTTGCCACAAAGCGTGAACCAATCTGAAAACCATCGGCACCTAAAACTTCGGCCGCTAAAATCTGTCGCCCTGTGGCTATACCACCCGCCGCGATAATGGGAATTTGCAATTTTTGCTTTACCATCGGCACTAAGCAAAAGGTGGTGGTTTCATCTCTACCATTATGTCCACCCGCCTCAAAACCTTCTACAACCACGGCATCTACACCCGCCGCTTCTGCTTTAAGCGCAAACTTTAAACTGCTTACTACGTGCACCACCGTAATTCCCTCAGACTTTAACTTTTCCGTCCAAGTTTTCGGGTTACCCGCCGAGGTAAACACAATGGGAACTTTGTGCTTACTAATAATATCGATCAATTCCTCAATTTGTGGATATAACATGGGGAGGTTTACCGCAAAAGGTATCTCTCCTAAAGCTGTTTTGGCTTTTTTCAAGTGCTCTTCTAAAACTTCAGGATACATGGAGCCTGCCCCAATAATTCCCAATCCTCCTGCTTTGGAAACCGCCGCCGCTAACTTCCAGCCACTGCACCAAATCATACCAGCTTGAATTATTGGCTTTTCTATACCGAAGAGCTTACAAATTCTATTCTCCATCAATGCTTAATTAATTGACTGAAAGAACCTTCATTAGTTTCTATATTCAGGTAATAGAGACCTCTTGCCAAGTCTAATTCCAGACTTAGTTCGCTTCCTACCGAAAAACGATGCTCCTTTTCCAGTAAAACTTTACCCGAGGGGTCAAGAATTTTCAAGCGAGCATCTACTGTACCTTGCTCACCCGCAAAGCTTATGTTTAACTTATCCTTAAATGGATTTGGAAAAACCGCAAAACTGCCAATCTTTTGCTCCGCTAAATCATCGAGACCAATAATATAGGCTCGATCAAAATTAGGAATGCCATAGCCCAAGAGGTTATCGGGGGTCCAATATTGATGGGCACTGCGTTTTACTTGATCTACAATTTCTGCAACACTACGCGTGGGTTGGGCCTGAATTAAACAAGCGATCATTCCTGCCACTAAGGGCGATGAAAAAGAGGTTCCGCTTCCTGATCTTACCTCTCCGTTAAAATTGATAAGGGTCGTTGCTAATCCCATTGCTGCCACATCGGGCTTAATTCTATTATCAGCCGAGGGTCCTCTGCTACTAAAAGCAACATAATTCTCTTGAAAATCAACTGCTCCGACCGCTAGTACACTATCGCCATCGGCGGGCGCACTTATGTATTGCCAGCTACTAGAACCCTCATTACCAGCGCTTACTACAACCACAATACCTTTCCCGGAAGCCATATCTGCTGCCTGGGTTACCAAGGCGGTATTGCCATCCATGTCACTATAGCTGAAGTTATCCGCACTATCATCAAAAGTCGAATAACCCAAAGAAGAATTGATAACGTCGGCACCTACACTATCGGCAAACTCAGCGGCAAATAACCAGTCGTCCATTTCAACTGGTGTTTCGGAAGCAATATTTTCGGAGGTTAAAAGCCAATAATTAGCATGTGGTGCGGTACCAATAAATATACTATCGGCATTGGCCGCCATCGTTGATAATACAGAGGCGCCGTGACTACCGCCGCCAATGTAGACGTTGGTATCATTGCTAATAAAGCTGTAGGATCCTAAAATTCTACCTTCATTGCGTAAACTATCTAAAACAGCGGCTTGCAACACCCCTGTAAAGCCGGCATCGATAACGGCAATCGTTACTCCCCTGCCAGTGTAACCACGTGCATGCATTAAATCGCCCTTCAACATTTCCACCTGATTACGCGAAAATCCATAGTCATAAGTACTGGTAGTTCCGCTTAAATGCAATTTATATTGCTTAGGATTTTCTAGCCTTTCTACAAAAGGAAGAGTAGCGAGTACCGTAGGATTAGGATGTTCAACTAAAGCGTAATTAAACCAACGCGATCTACCTTCAATTTTTGCCCCTAGCATTTCCAGTTGGGCAATATATTCCTGTGAAACCGGTAAATCATTCTCCCGTAAGGGAATATTATGCCTTTGGCGGCGGGCTAAACTTGCTGGGCTAAGAACTTTATTCGCTTCGTTCAATAAGCTTAATTGCTCGCCTTTATCTTTAAAATAAACTCGTGTTTTTTGCGCATCTACAAAAGTGTAGGCCAAAATAAAACAGAGGGTGAATAGTACTTTTTTCATCATTAAAAATTTATAACTCCCGAACCAATCACTTCATTGTTTTGGTACCAAGCCACAAACTGGCCCGGAGTAACGGCTTTTTGCGCTTCATCGAAAATCACATATAAACCTAAATCGGTAGCATGCAGCTCTACCGAAAAAAGCGCCTGACGATATCGAATACGCGCTTCGTAACGCGCACTTTCGCCCGATTGTAATTTAAGATCTTCTCGTAACCAATGCACATCTGCATTAGCGACAAACAAACCGCCTTTGCTTAAAGCGAAATGATTTTCACCTTGCCCCGTATATATAACATTGTTTACTGTATCCGTACCAATTACAAATAAAGGCTCGGGCGTGCCACCAATGGCTAAACCTTTACGCTGACCAATAGTAAAGTAGTGCGCACCATTATGTTCTCCCACCTTTTTGCCAAAGTTTGGGTCTAATAAAAAGGGCGCTACTTGGCTTTCCCAAGGACTGGTCTCCGGTAATAATTCTTTATTAAAATCTAAATGCGCTTCGGAAGAGATTTCAATTACATCGCCTTTACGCGGCTTTAATTGCTGTTGCAGAAAATCAGGTAAACGCACTTTTCCGATAAAGCAAAGTCCTTGTGAGTCTTTCTTATCGGCGGTAACTAAATCTAATTCATGAGCGATGCGGCGTACTTCCGATTTCTGTAAAGCACCAATAGGAAACAGGGCTTTCGCTAATTGCGCCTGATTAAGTTGACAAAGGAAATAGCTCTGATCTTTATTCCCATCTGCGCCAGCGATCAAGTGATGCTGTTCTTGCCCATCTACGAAAGTGGTACTTTTCTGGCAGTAATGCCCCGTAGCCACGAAGTCGGCTCCTAAAGCCATAGCCTTATCCAAGAAAACGTCGAATTTTATTTCGCGGTTACAAAGAACATCTGGATTGGGCGTGCGGCCCGCTTGATACTCCGCAAACATATAATCGACAATGCGATCTTTATACTCGGCACTTAAATCGATTACCTGAAAAGGAATGCCCAGTTTTTCTGCTACCAAAATGGCATCATTGCTGTCTTCTATCCAAGGACATTCATCGTGCAGGGTAACGGTTTCATCGTGCCAATTTCGCATAAAAAGAGCTATAACCTCATGCCCTTCTTCCTGTAAGAGGTGGGCGGCAACGCTACTATCTACTCCTCCACTTAGTCCTACTACTACTCTAGCCATTATTTTTTTTCCACTTCTTTTTTGCTGTCTGCTTTATCCTCAACCAAATGGCCTCTGCGCCAAACTTCTTTCTTTTCTACCTTCATATTGGTATCGAAGTAGTACCAGTTTCCGTCCATTAAACCTTTTATGTATGCGCCCTTCATGCGTAATTTACCAGAGCTGTAAAAGTACATGGCTTGGCCTTGCAAGCTGCCATCTACGTAAGTACCCTTCGCCATGGGTTCGCCACTTTCGTAGAACTGTTTCCACTCTCCCTCCTTCTTGCCATTAACGTAGTTAACGCTTTCTGCAATTTTTCCGTTGGGATAATAATTTAAAGAAGGACCATCTTTTATACCCTTTTTGTAATTCTCACGGGCTACTAAAGTCCCAGAGGCATTGTAAAAGGTCCAAGTGCTATCTTTTTCTTTGTTCTTATAAAGTCCTTCCGCGGCCAATTTTTTACCATCGCCATACTGATAACTGTAGCAGTTTCCCGATTTACCACGAAAAACATTGATGGTTTGTAAGTCACCGGTAGGAAAATAATACTTAAAGGTATCCACCGGAATTCCGTGGTTAAAGGTTCCGGTATATCGCACCTTTTTACTATCGTAAAGTTTACGCCATTGCCCGTGTTGCTTGCCTTGAGCATCTTTTGGGCTTAGGCTTTCTTGGGCTGCTAAATTAAAGGTCAATAGAAGACTTAAAACAAAGATTCCGTTTTTCATACGACAAAAATACTAGCTTTAATTGGCATGATTGCCTAGAAACGTAAAGGGCTTCTATTAATTTTGCAATTTTGCGCGCGAAATATATAGAATGAACAAGAAAATACGAAAACCTTGGGTAAGTTGGGTAATGGTTTTACTAAGCCTCGGCTTTTTTAGTGTCGTGCTATTAAGGGCCTTAAAGCTTTCCGTTACACACGATGAAGCTTACACTTATCTGCATTATGTAACCAAAAACTGGTGGAGTATTATCATTTATAAACCTCCGCACATCCCTAACAATCATATTTTAAACACCTTACTTATTAAAATGAGCTGTGGGATATTTGGTACCACGCCTTTTACTTTGCGCTTACCTAATGTGCTTTTTTCTTTGGTTTACTTTTGGTATGCGGCTAGTATTGCCAAATCCTTCCGCTTTCCAGGCATCCAAATTTTAGCCTTTCTGGCACTTTGTTTACAAGTCTATTTCTTCGATTTCTTTTCTTTAGCCCGTGGCTATGGAATGGGTTTAGCCTTAATGATGGCGAGTATCTATCATCTGTATATGTACCGCGAGCTTAATAATGGTCATCACATATGGCGAACCTTAATTTTTGCGGCTTTTGCCGTTTACGCCAATTTCACTTTCCTCTATGCTTTTGTGGCATTAACCATGTTACTGGTAATATTATGGCTGCAAGAAGGTAATGGTGGCACTAAAACTATCGGTATATTATTGCGTCCCGTATTAATTGTAACGGGAATTCTCTTTGTCTTTATTGTTATTCCTCTTAAAAATATCAGTGGCGATTTATTCGGAGGTGAAACCAGTTTCTGGCGTGATACAGTTGGTTCCCTAGGTTGGAATATGCAATACGGACAATATTATGAAATATCTAGCATCCTATCTTATTCGGTAGCGATTGTAATTTTAGTCGGTGCTCTATTCTTTGTTTATGATACTTTTCAAAATAGCCTTAGCCGTTTTCGCTTTTACCAAGAGGCCCTTATGCTACTCTGCCTTACTGCTACTGTTCAAATTTTACAACACCTGATATTAGGCGATCAGTTTTTAATGGGCAGAACCGCTTTGGTTTACGCTCCCCTATTTTTAGTTTATATCATTTTTCTTTTTCAACGCTTTAACGAATTTAAAGCCGGTGAAAACATTCAATTAGGCCTGAATAGTATTTGGGTAATTCTATTGCTTATAAACCTTAAGGCAATTAATATTAGTCATACTTTCGAATGGCAATACGATGCCTATAACAAAGAAGCGCTAAATTTAATTGAAGAGGATGCGCAAAAGCGAGAACTAGAAGAAGTTAGTATTGGAATAAATTGGCTTTACGAGCCCAGTTTAAATTTCTACCGCATCGCGGGCGAAAAGGAATGGTTACTTCCGCTTTCGCGGGATGGTTATAAAGATGAAAACTATCGCTACTATTATCTAATGGGGGATACTGACCAAGAAGTTATTGAAAAGGCCGAATCATCTGGCTGGAGCCTGATGGCCAACTTCCCCAACAATAGTTATTTGTACCGCAATGAAAACTATTGATAGAAATTTTCGGTAAAGGATGCTATTTCCCCTCTACCCATAATTAAGCGCTCCCATATTCCTTTTAAGAAGCCAAATCCATAAGCACTTAGCTGAATAAAACTGGCAATAAGAGCTAAAAATCCTACGCCTAAACTGCGGTTTACTATAGTGGCGTGAATAAAAATAAGCAGCAAATAAGGAGCCAACAGATAGGCAAATAGTCCAAAACTGAAAATCGTTAAAGACCCTACGGCAAGAATCCAAGCCAGCGTAAAGGCTAAGGGGAAAAAGTGTAACAACTTAAGACTAGATGGATGTCTCTTATACAGATTGATTCGTGCTAAGCCCGAATTGAATATCTGTTTATAGAAAAGCTTAAAATTAGTACGACGTTTGTGATAAACATAGGCATCTGCAATTAAAGCGGTACAAAATCCAGCTTTAACCAAACGGATACTCATATCTATATCTTCACCAAATCGCATTCCTGAAAAACCGCCCGTTAGCTCGAAAACAGCTTTACTATAGCCCATGTTGAAGCTGCGGGGGTGGAATTTCTCTACACTTTTCTTCGATCCACGAATACCGCCTGTGGTAAACAAGGAAGTCATACTGTAATTAATTGCTTTTTGGATAGCGGTAAAGCTTTCATCGGCCCTATCCGGACCACCAAACGCATCTACGTAAGTATTCGCCAAAAAGCTTTGCACTTCAGCTATATAATGCGGCGGAATTATGCAATCCGAATCGAGAAATATTAGATACTCTCCATCCGCACGAGCAGCGCCATAGTTGCGACTAAGACCTGGACCGCTATTCTCTTTAAAAAAATATTTAAGGTTAAGCTTCTCGCTATATGCGGCCACTATTTTATCACTTTTTTGCGACGAGCCATCTTCCACTATGATCACCTCAAAGCTCGGATCACTTTGTAAAAGTAAACTCTTTAGCAACTCTTCAATCTCGGCAGGACGATTGTAGAGCGGAATAATGAGTGAAAGTTTAATCATGGAGATTAATGCGCGTATCTACCGTGTATTCCACCGGTTTATTACTATTGCGAATAATCAATTCTGCGATAAAGCCTACTAAAAATAACTGCACCCCTATTACCATGGTAGCTAAGGATATATAGAAAAATGGATTGGTTACAACCAAAGATGCTTTTAGTCCCATGCTTAAGGCGTAGAGTTTTTGTGCACCAATAAAAAAGGCTGATATAAAACCCAATATCATCATTAAAGTACCGTAAAGTCCGAAAAAATGCATCGGCCTTTTGGAGAACTTAGACACAAAAGCTAAGGTGAGCAAATCTAAAGGACCATTAATAAAGCGGCTCAAGCCAAACTTGGTAGTACCAAATTTACGGGACTGATGTTGTACTACTTTTTCGCCAATCTTAATAAAACCGGCATTTTTAGCCAAAACGGGAATATAACGATGCATTTCACCGTGCACATCAACCGCCTTAACCACTTCATTGCGATACGCCTTTAGTCCACAATTGAAATCGTGCAGTTCTATTTTACTAATCCGACGTGTTGCCCAATTATAAAACTTGGTAGGAATGGTTTTGGAAAGCGGATCGTAGCGTTTTTTCTTCCAACCGCTTACTAAGTCATAACCTTGATCATTAATCATTTCAATTAGTCCTGGTATTTCATCAGGACTATCTTGTAAATCGGCATCCATGGTAATAACCACATCGCCTTCTGCGGCAGCAAAACCGACGTTTAAGCCAGCAGACTTACCATGATTTCGTCGAAAACCAATGACCTTTACACGCGGATCTTGAGCCGCCAATTTAGCTAATACCTTGTCACTGCCATCATTGGAACCATCGTTAACGAAAATCACCTCATAAGATAATCCCTCCTTTTCAATAGTCTTTTTAATCCAATCGTATAATTCAATAAGCGATTCTTCCTCATTATAAAGGGGAATAACCAGAGATAAGTCCATTCACAAAAAGTTTTAGATCACTTCAGGGTTTTTCTTTTTAACGATGGCAGAAACAATTAAACCGATCACTGCGTAGAAAACAAAAGAATAACCAAAGCCTTTGAGCAGGTTAGTTAAAGAATACTGGTCGGTGTTTTGCAACTCCTCTATAGCTGCGTCCATATCAGCTTCGGGAACTCCAAAAGACTGCAAGCGCTCGGCCGTTGTTTGAATTGTAATGTCCTTTAATTGGGCGGCCGCTTCTGGGTCCACCACCACAAAAAGTACATAGCTCAAAAGGATATTGGCTAAACTGTATACCACAAAGGCCGTCATAAATGTGCTAAAAGCATCTTTAAAGTCAATAAAACCACCCATTTCCTTACGCGCTTGGATAGTGGCTAATACTAGTAAAGTTAAACTTGCTACAAAAAGGAAAATTCCTCCCCAAGCACTAACTAAGTAAGTAAGATCTACAGCATAACCTACAATTATATATAGGGTATTTATCAGGGTAATGTAGAGCCCAAACTGTAGTCCGAACTTTTTAACTGACTCATTCATAAAGTTGTAATTTTTGGATGCTCAAAGATAGCTAAATAGATAGCTAATAAAGGTGCGTTTCTTTTAGAAATTAAAAGAAAAAAGTTAGCTTTGCACCCTTAAAGGCAAGTCCCATACAACCAGCTCCTAGTGAACTCCCCCAGGGCGGGAACGCAGCAAGGGTAATTAGTTGTAGCGGTGTGATATGGATCGCTTGCCTTTATTTCTTTTATTCCCCTATTCTTTTTCTTAGTACTCTGAATACCGCTAAAAATTGAAAGCTTATTGTATTGGTTATCAAATTGTGGTTTAATTTAGTTTTTGTTTTTTCCCTAGCCCTTTCTTACGGCTGGGCTAAAAGTTCTAGTTCTTATATTGATTCTCTTCGTCTAGCATCCTATAGCTTAGAAAATCCAGAGACCTATCTCCAATATTATCTAGATCTTGGTGAAGACGATCGTATAAGTTTCGAAGCTAGAATTCTTGCTCTTGAAACGGCAGAAACCCTTTCTAAGGAGCTCTGTTCTTTTAAAGATATTTTACAAATCTATTCGCACAGAGGATTTATTTATCGAGAACAAGGACGCTTGGCTTCAGCCATAGAAATTTTTAGTGAAGGATTTAAATATCTAGACCTTGAAGTTGAAGACGGCTATGAGACAGACCAAGGTGGTTGGTACCTTATCGAATATGGTAACCTTCTTTTTAAATTTGAACTTTTTGAAGAGGCAAAGGAAACTTATGAAAATTCTTTCTTAAAATTAAAAAGAGCTCATTCCTTAGATGGTATGGCTGTGGCCTACAATAATATTGGTCTATGTTTCTCCAAACTAGAGCAACTAGATTCTGCCATGGCCTACTTCCAGAAGGGCTACGTTTTGCGAAAAGAAATGCAAAACGAGTTTTTAATGACACATAACCTTCTTTATATTTCCCGAATTTACCTTTCCCAAAACAAAGAACTCGAAGCAGACTCAATATTACAATTGGCAAAAAGTTTCAACAAGTCTTACAACGAAGAAATCTTTGTAATTGACCTTCAAGTTGGTTGGGCAAAAATTGCTATTTCTAAAGGAAATTACCTGGAAGCAAATGCTTACTTAAATGCCCTTGAAAATAGGCAAAAAGCCGCTAATAATTACAACTATTTAGCCACAAAAATTGAAATATTTAGTGCCTTAAATAATAGTGATAGCTTATTAATTTACGCCAGACAAGGTATTAATCTTGCCAAAAGAATAAGCAATATTGATCTTGAAGTTGAATTCTCCGAAGCTAAAAGCATTGCCTTTCGATCGAGTGATAATTGGAACACAGACTCATTAAAATCGAACGGTCATTTACTATCTAATTTATACAAGAAACAATCCGACCTGAAAAGCGATATTGTAAAAAGACTATTTAAAGCCAATCAGGAATATATTAAAACGAGCGCTCAAAACCAGATGCTCAAACTTGAAGATCAGCGTAAAACAGAGGTTATTGCTTTACAAGAAAGATCTATATTCCTTACTCTTGTTATTACTCTACTTTCCTTAATTGGCATTTTAATTTTCATATACTTTTACCGAAATTTAAATAAGACTAAAAACATCCTTGAAGTAATTGGAGAAAGAACAAGAGTGGCATCCGAATCAATGACCACGGCAATTATTTCCTTTGATTCTAAAAATATTTTACGCTTTATCAATCCTACAGGCCGCCAATACTTAAAAAGCATCGGTCTCAAAAAAGTGAAATTAAACCAAAACCTCCCCGATCAACTTAATAGCAGTAGCCGCAGTGCTGAATGGTCCGATATCTTTTTAAGAATTAGAGAAGAAGGCAACTCCCAAAACGTAAGCCTAGAAACAAATAAAGGAAAAGAGTATTATTATGTTTACGATCTTACTCGAGTTCTAAAAACCGATGGATCCTATGCTGGTGGAATAATTAGTATCAACGATCTTACTGAAATTCAACAGACCAATATGGAACTGGCGAAAAAGTCGGCTGAGTTAAGAAGCGCAAACAATGCTAAAGATCGCATGATTTCACTTTTGGCGCATGATCTTAAAGAAGGCATTAACTCTAGTCTAGAACTTACTCGTTATCTAGTTAACAATGAGATGCCCAAAGAAGAAAAAGATAGTAGTCTTATAATGCTGGAAAGTAATTTGGCTAAAACTTCAAACTTGTTATATAAAACCCTCGACTGGGTAAAAGACCAAGGAAACCAGCAAGGCAGTAAGCGCCGTAAAATTAACCTTCTTAAATTGGTAAAAGATGTAGAACGTAGCATGGCAGATAAGATTCGTCTTAAAAATATTGCTACTAATTATAACATCGATCCTAATTTAAAAGTATTCATAGACTCAGAATTGATACGCTCAGTTTTGCGTAATATTCTTTCTAATGCCGTTAAATTTAGTGAAAAGGATAAAGGGGAAATTTCCATTTTCACTCAAATGGGCGATGAAAACTATATCATCCTCCACATTAAAGACAACGGCATGGGGATGTCTAGCCAGGAATTAAACAAACTGACTCACCACGACTATCACGAAGCGAAACAAGGTAGTGATGGTGAAAAAGGAACCGGCATCGGCTTGAAATTAGTGCAAGAACTTCTTTTGGCCCATGGTAGCCCCTTGCAAGTGCAGAGTGTTTTAAATCAGGGCTCCGACTTCTTTTTCCGCTTGCCGATTGCGGAAAATTAAATTATTCTGAGTTCTACCTTATTCATTGGACCAACCGATTTCTTCGCCTCTCCTACTTCTAAACCTGAGTTCGACTTAAATTATCGCCACAGATTTTCACTTTTATTGAAAGAAGTCTACCAAACCTCGGCTTGTGTTGTGCTTTTCATAATAGGGCCAAACTTAATTTCACCTCGATTTCGTGTGAATTAGGCTTCTTCCATTTTTGCGATGTACTTTTGCCAGCAAATCACTAATAAGAAAACATGAAGTTTTTCATCGACACAGCTAACCTGGATCAAATTAAAGAAGCGCAAGATCTTGGCGTATTAGACGGCGTTACTACCAATCCATCTTTAATGGCTAAAGAAGGTATTACTGGTGCTGATAAAATTACCCAACATTATATTGATATCTGCGAAGCAGTTGATGGCGATGTAAGTGCAGAAGTTATTTCTACCGACTTTGAAGGAATGGTAAGAGAAGGTGAGGCTCTAGCGGCCTTACACCCACAAATTGTGGTTAAAATTCCCATGATTAAAGATGGTATCAAAGCCTTAAAATATTTCTCTGATCGAGAAATCAAAACGAATTGCACCTTGGTTTTTTCAGTTGGGCAAGCTCTTTTGGCCGCCAAGGCAGGCGCCTCTTACGTATCGCCTTTTATTGGTCGTTTAGACGATGTTTCTACCGATGGTCTTCAGCTAATTGAAGACATTCGCTTAGTATATGATAATTACGGTTTTGAAACCGAAATCTTAGCCGCTTCAGTGCGTCATACCATGCACGTGGTAGATTGTGCTAAAATCGGCGCTGATGTAATTACCGGTCCTTTAAGCAGTATTATGGGACTATTAAACCACCCACTAACCGATATCGGTTTAGCGAAGTTTTTAGAAGACTACGCGAAGGGGAATAAATAAATTATGGCGGAAATAATTCGCATCTATCCCGACAATCCCAATCCGAAAGCATTGGCGAAAGTTGTAGAAGTTTTAAACCGCGGTGGGGTAATTGTGTACCCCACCGATACTGTTTATTCCTTTGGTTGTGATATTTCCAAACCTAAAGCCATTGAGCGCATTGCGCGACTAAAAGGACTTAAGCCCGAAAAAGCCGAATTTGCCATCGTTTTTTTCGACTTAAGTAACCTCAGTGAATACACCAAGTCGGTTGACACTTCTACTTACAAAATCTTAAAACGCTGCTTGCCAGGGCCTTTTACTTTTATTCTTAACGCTAGTAATGCCATTCCTAAATTCTTCCAAAAGAAGAGAAAAACTATTGGTATTCGTATTCCCGACAATAGCATACCGCGCGAAATTGTTACGCTACTTGGCCGTCCTATTATCGCCTCATCTGTGCATGATGATGATGCCATTTTAGAATACACTACTGACCCCGAATTAATTGCCGAGAAATTCGATCACGACGTAGATCTGGTAATTGATGGCGGAATTGGTAATTTATACGCATCTACCGTAGTGGACTTAAGCGAAGGAGAAGTAAGCATAATTAGAGAGGGGCGCGGCGATATTAGCCTACTATAATTTTACGCTTTCTTCAAACCTTATTAAGGCCCATTTTTATCGCAAGTCAAACTAAACTGGCAAATGCTTTCGCAAGATGTGCATTTACATCACTAGCTAAAACAGATTCCGCTGCGCCTTCTTCCGCTGCTAATTTTGCGGCAGTACCATGTAGATAAGTAGCTAAACATACTGCTGCTTGAGGCGAATAAGCCTGTGCTAATAAGGAACCAATTATTCCCGTTAAACAATCGCCCGATCCGGCTTTCGCTAAGGCGGGACTGCCAAAATCGGAGTAAATGAAATTACCTTCCTTGGTTACCAATACACTTATCGCATCTTTAAGCAAAATATTGAGCTGATACTTTTGGGCAAAGGCCAGTACTAAATCAAGGTAATTATGCTCAAACTTCTTTAGTCCTAAAAGACGTTTCATTTCGCCGGGATGCGGACAAAGTATGGTACCTGCCGCTAAAAAACGCAGCCAAGTAGGATTTTCAGCAAGAATATTTAAGGCATCTGCATCTAAAACCATTGGTCCGGGAGCAGCCTGAATTAAATTTTTTAAATACTGGGCGCTCGACTGAGCGGTTGATAAGCCTGGTCCTGCCACAAGTGCGGAAAAATTGCCCTTCACTTTATGAATCTCAGTATCCTGTGCATACAACATAAGCTCGGGCAAGCGAATATTAAAAGCGCTAAAACTAGAAGAAGGAACCAAGGCCGTAGCCAAACCACAACCACTTCTCAAAGCCGCTTCAGCGCTAATATGCGCAGCGCCCATCGTGTTTTCGCTACCGGCTAAAATGAGAAGGTGACCGTAAGTTCCTTTAAAACTAAACTTTTTACGAGGACGGTAAATTTCCTCAATATCACGCTTCTCCAATAAATACGAATCGCTCTTTAAATTGCCAATATACTCTTGGTTTAAACCAATATCTATCAGAACATATCTGCCCACGAGCGGAGCCGTAAAAGCATGTAATAAGCTCTTTTTAGGCGATTGAATGCATAAGCACAAATCGCAAGCTAATACTTTATTCAGCTCATTTTTACTATTATTATCGGCAAAAAGACCGGTAGGAATATCAATAGCTATTTTGAAATTTGAGGAATTTCGCAAGAGCTCCACTACCCTAGCAAGGATTCCTTTTAGCGGACGATCCAAGCCGTTTCCTAAAATCGCATCTATAATAATGACTTTAGGTTGCAAGTTAATTTCAGCATCTTTTTCGCTTAGGTACTGGGGATTTAAATCTGCTGGAAGCGCCTTTAAACTCTCTTCAAAATCGGGCGAACCTTGTTCCTTAAGATTAATAATACTGAGCGATACAGGATAATTACTTTGATGAAGCAAACGCGCCAACACTAAGCCATCGCCGCCATTATTGCCCATACCACAAAAAATGTGGTAAGCTTGGTCTTCCGGAAAATGCTCTTCTAAAAAACTAAATAAGGCATAGGCGGCCCTTTCCATTAAATCGAGGGAAGTAATTTCCTCTTGATCAATGGTATATAAATCCGCTGCTCTACTTTGTTCGGCCGATAATATTTTCATGAATGGCAATTACTTGCTTTATTAGTGATTTCTCTCCGCTATTGTCAACTAAATAATCGGCCATGGCATCTTTTCTTTCTTGCGGCCATTGCTTGTCCATTCTCGCTTTTACCGCTTCCGCAGATAAGTTAGAACGACGCATAACGCGTTCCAGGCGCAAAGATTCTGGAGCGGTAACCACTACAATTTTATCGCAGTCTTTATAAGTATTGCTTTCAAAAAGTATAGCTGCTTCACGCATCACATAGGGAGCTTTCGAATGTTGTAAGGCCCAATGTTTAAAGGCAATTCCTACCAAAGGATGTACAAGAGCGTTAACCTCTTGCAGTAAAGACTCGTCCGAAAATATCTTTTGAGCCATATAAACCTTATCAATCACACCATCCTTTATTAATTCTTTTCCTAATAAATTTCGCAGGCTATTTTGCAAAATTGGATCGGTATCTAGTAGGCGTTTTGATTCCTCATCGGCAATAAAAACGGGAATTCCCAAATGCTGAAATATATTAGCGACAGTCGATTTGCCACTGCCTATCCCTCCGGTTAAGCCAATAATCATAAAGGGGTTATTATAAATTCTACTCTTTGGGGATTAATTTGCAAGTAACGAACGGCCTGAGGGGGACTTTCTATTTTTAAAGAGATAAAGCGTGCCTCGGGATTGTCGGCAATGTCATTATAGTCGGCATACATCAAAAACTCATCTGCCCGAATATCTTTGAAATCGCGTAAAGCAGTGCGGTAAAGGATTTCAGCTTTATTGGGGATAATTTCAAAAAGAGTACTATCAGGATTATTTATCGCGATGATAGGAACCTCAATTTTCGCTTCTGCCAGAGCAGAAAACTCAAGCCTAGCTTCTGTACGGCTAATATTGGCCTTAAAATTTTCCACTTTAGGTAAGTTCAAGTCAATCTCCACTGCTATGGAATCACTTGGCTCGCTTAAAAGTATGGGCTTTGTGTAAATTTCATTGATTTTCCATAAATCTTGCGCTGGCGCCGTTAATAACACACTATCCGGTGAAAGACGAATTTTACGATATAGCACAAACTGATTGGTATCGAAATTGGCTTGATAACGCGCTAAAATGGGAACCTTTTTAGACATTAGGCGCCCCAAGTTAAAGAAAAGTGTGTCGGGATTAATCCGCAAAATCCGCGTACCATTTAAACTTAAATCGCTTTCTATTTCGCCCAGATTATCATTGGTAAGCCAGTAGCGCCGTCCATCTTCTAGTTCGGGTAAAGCATTAATATCTATGGCAATGGAGTTGCCATTAAACCACTTATAGCGCAATAAGCTAAAACCTGTTCCTTCAAATTCAATTTGAATGTTTTCGGGGCCTTCTTGAAGAAGAATGCGATCTACTGGTAAATCGTAATAGTCAAGCATGAAGTGACTGGGACTACGATAGCCCGTCTGCGAAAGCTTAATAATAAACCATAGAAAGAGCGATATTAAAAGGAAAAGTAGCTTAACGCGGTTATTACCCCTTAAAAACCAAGAGCTTAAACCTTCTAGTATTTCTTTAATTTTGCTCAGCAACATAGGGAACCAAGGTAAGTATAAAACAAAAAAAATCGGCCCGAAGACCGATTTTTGATTGAATTTGTCAAGCGATTATTTCTCGCTTTTCTTCTCTTCTTTTTTAGCCGCCTTTTCCTCCTTGGGGAGATAGGTTGCACTAAACTCTTTACTAACTGCCGCTTTATCAATTTTCAGGCGAGTGTTTTCACTTTCGATAATCATGGTATGCTCTTGAATTTCCAAAATCTTTCCGTGAATACCACTATTGGTAACAATTCGCATGCCCTTGGCAATCTCTTCTCTAAACTTTTTCTCTTCTTTCTGCTTCTTAATTTGAGGACGGAAAAAGAAAAGGTACATTACTACTAGCACTAAAGCTAGGGGTAAGAATGAGGCTATTGGAGAAGACTCCGCTTGTAAAAATACTTGAATCATTAGTTTGTATTAACCGTTTTGCTGTTCAGCAGCTTTATTAGGATCAGGATTTACTTGCGCAGAAATGCGTAATACTTTCTTGTTAGGCACTGTGTTAGAAGAAAGAGTAACTGTTTTAGTTTGGTTACCGGTGCGACCATTTGAGTTAAACTCTACGTGAATTTTACCAGTTTCGCCCGGTGCAATTGGTTCTCTTGGCCAAGATGGCACGGTACAGCCGCAGCTTCCGGAAGCATTGGTAATAATTAAAGGAGCGTCACCAGTATTAGTAAATTCGAAATCGTACTTAGCAATTACGCCTTCTTCGATTGATCCGAAATCGTGATTTTCTTCGTTAAAGCTGAAAACGGGTAAAGCACCATTGGTATTTACCTGAGTTTCCATAGCATTGTTTGATTGGTTGTTGGCGCTAACATTGCTTTCGGTGCTAGTGGATGCCGTTTCACCCGATTTAATTTTGCTCGCTGCATTATCGCAGGAAACTGCTACTAAACCTGAAAGTACGATGGCACTTAATAAGATCTTTTTCATGTTGTTGTTAAATTAAATTTCTCTTTGTTCGCAAAAATAATACTAAAGCTGAGTTGGACTGAAAATAGCGCAGCAGATTTTCTCTTTCTTGGAAAATTAGAACCAAGACTCTTCCGCTAATCGCTTTTTTTAATTTCAGTCTTTCCTATGTGCTCTGCTCTTTTTAAAATTAAAACTTCCTTCGGGCTCCTACCCTTAATCGAATTCCGTTGCTAAAGTAAGCCTCTGCCAATTTTACGCACTTCACCGCTTTCTATCATCTCGGTTTTTAACTTATCTAAAATTCCGTTGATGAATTGTCCACTTTTGTTAGTGCTGTACTGCTTAGCGAGTTCAATATATTCGTTAAGGGTAACCTTTACAGGAATTTGATTGAAGGTTATTAATTCCGCCAATCCCATTTTCAAAAAAATATTATCGACCACTGCAATTCTGTCGCCTTCCCAGTGTTGGGCTTTCGCCAAGATGCGCTCCTCCAACTTTTCATTGTCATTAATAGCCGTACGAAATAACTTCATCGCAAAATCGAGATCCTCCTGATTTTTAATAAGCCTCTGCAGCTTACTTTGTTCATCTTTAGAAGCATCAAAACTGCTAATGGTTTTCGCAGCCATAGCTTGAGCCGCATCTAAATCATCCGACCAAAACATATTATGGTCTTCATAAACCTGTTGCAAGGTTTCGTTCTCTACTATGTATGCTCCGTATAGATACTTAATAATTTTCTTGTCGGCTAATAAGCTACTTTCTTCACTATCCATGTATTCCTGATAGCGCTCATCTTCTAAAAATGCGCGGTAAAGCGAACGGATAATTTCTTTGTCGTCGCCGAAGGAAATATGATAATCTTGCACATCTTTTTGCAAACTCATATTACCTGATAACCAAGTAAGAAAGCGATTCTCGGTAAAACGAGTATTAGGGTTAATATCTTCCTTAGTCGCCAATTTCTTTTGGCGGTTTATCTCAATGCGTTCTTTGGCAAAGCGATGAACTAAAACCAAAGCTGATAATTCATGGAGGTAAAGTCTATAAATGTCATCGATGGATTTCCTGAGATGCTTCTCTGCGGCAAGCAAACCTTTGGCACCATCATATTGATAGGCATAAATCGCCTGAAAAACCTTAATTCTTAAATGTCTCCGAGTGAGCATAGTTGTTTATCGTTCTATTTCGCGTTATCAATGCGAGCCTGCGCTATTTTCACAGCAGCTGCATGATTAGTAATTCCTTCGATTTCCGCATGACGGAAAATATCTAGGGTGGTATTGTAAATTTCTTCGGTTCTTCTTAAAGATTCGCTGCGATCGTATTTTGCAATTTCAGAGTATACGTTAATCAATCCTCCTGCATTAATCACAAAGTCTGGAGCATATAAAATACCCTTCTTCGCCAGTAAAATCTCATCGCTCCATTCTTCAGCTAGCTGATTATTCGCTGCACCAGCGATAATATCGCAGTTCATGCGGGCAATGCTTTCGGCATTTACAGTAGCGCCTAAGGCACAAGGCGCATAAATATCAAAGTCTGCATTAAAAATATCACTACCAATATGCGCTTTAATGCCATACTTAGTAACCATTTCGTTAATACGATCTTGATGAATGTCGTTAATTATCACCTGGGCACCTTCTTGGCAAAGGTGATGCACTAAGGTTTCTCCAACATGACCAATACCTTGTACCAAAACCTTTCGGCCAGCCAAGTTATCATTGCCATATTTGTATTTTGCGGCCGCTTTCATTCCCATGTAAACGCCATAAGCAGTTACGGGAGAAGGATCGCCACTACCACCCATCGATTCGGGAATACCGCTAACATGATTGGTTTTCATTTTCACCATTTCCATGTCATGGGTTGTAATACCAACATCTTCAGCAGTAATGTATCTCCCGGAAAGGGAATTTACAAATTCACCAAACTTCTGCATCATTGCATCGGTTTTGTCTTTGCGACTATCGGCCATAATTACGGCCTTACCACCACCCAAGTTTAAACCACTAATGGATGCTTTAAAAGTCATTCCGCGCGAAAGGCGCAAAACGTCATTAAGGGCTTCGGCTTCATTCGAATAATTCCACATTCGAGTGCCGCCTAATGCCGGACCTAAAGTGGTATTATGAATGCCAATAATTGCTTTCAGACCAGTTTCCTGATCGTTGCAAAAAACAACTTGTTCGTGATTTTTAAAGGAAACGTGGGTGAAAATACCACCGGCCACTTCGCCTTGATCAGTAATATTAAAGTCCTTCATTGTAATAAGTAATGAGTAGAGAGGATTTAAATTCGTTCAATGGACTACATTTGCGCTTTGTAATGATGCCATTTTCGGACTGCGAAATTAGGCTAATTTTTTGAGCCAACAATTGATGAAATCCCTAAGAAGTCTCAATAAATATATTTTTAAATACCGTTGGAAACTGCTCCTTGGGCTCTTTTTCGTAGCCATTTCGGTAATTTTCGGAATATTGCCCGCAGAATTAGTGCGCGAATCTTTTAATATCGTAGAAGAAGCCATTAAGCAATATCAGACCGACGAGAACTTCGATTACAGCGATTTACGCTCTAAGCTGGTACTTTTCGGTTTCATAATTATCGGTAGCTCCTTACTCAAAGGTCTCTTCATGTTCTTTATGCGCCAAACCATTATTGTTGCTAGTCGCCATATCGAATATGATATGAAAAACGAAATCTTCGATCAATATCAAAAACTTTCCCTCGCCTTTTACAAGCGCAATAAAACGGGTGACTTAATGAACCGCATTAGCGAAGATGTAAGCAGAGTAAGAATGTATCTCGGCCCAGCTATAATGTATACTTTTAACGTAGGTATTACGCTCCTGCTGATTGTTCCCATAATGTTTTACTGGAGTCCTCGCCTCACCCTTTACGTGCTGGCGCCTTTGCCCGTATTAGCGGGCTCCATTTATTATGTAAGTAAGAAAATTAATCAGAAAAGTGAACAAGTGCAGCGTCAGCTCAGCACTATTTCTTCTTTTGTGCAAGAAGCCTTTTCAGGGATTCGTGTTTTAAAGGCCTACGTCCGCGAAGAAAAGTCATTGCAAGATTTTGGCGATGAAGCCAATCACTATTTCGAGCGCAACAAAGAATTGTACCGCATCAACGCGCTCTTCTTCCCTCTCATGATTTTGCTAATTGGCATTTCTACCATTCTTACTATTTTCATAGGTGGACAAGAAACGATTGCGGGTAAAATATCGCCTGGAGTTATTGCCCAATTTATCATCTATGTAAATATGCTTACTTGGCCCGTGGCCTCTATTGGTTGGGTTACCTCTTTGGTACAGCGCGCTGCGGCTAGTCAGGAAAGGATCAATGAATTTTTACGAATTGAACCAGAAATTGTAAACCCTAGCCAAGAAGACTTTAACTTTAAAGGTAATATCGAATTTAAAAATGTAAGCTTCCGCTATCCTGACACCGGAATAGAGGCACTAAAAAACCTTAGCTTTAGTTTAGAATCTGGAAAATCGCTCGCCATTGTAGGTAAAACGGGCAGTGGAAAAAGTACGATAGCAAATTTAGTAGCGCGTTTATATGATGTTGATTCTGGCGATATTCTAGTGGATGGCCAAAACATTAATAGAGTAAATCTTAATCATTTAAGGCAAAGCATTGGCTATGTACCGCAAGAAGCCTTTTTATTTAGCACCGATATTGCACGCAATATTTCCTTTGGAATAGATGATAATTCCCTTGAATTGGTAGAAGAAGCGGCTAAAAATGCCCATCTACACGATAATATTATGGAGTTCCCCAATGGCTATCAAACCAAAGTGGGCGAAAGAGGGGTTACTTTAAGTGGTGGCCAAAAACAAAGATTAAGCATCGCTCGTGCCATTATTAAAAAACCACCGGTCTTAATCCTCGACGATTGCTTGTCGGCAGTAGATACCGAAACAGAAGAAAAAATCCTTACCAATCTCAAAAAACTAATCGACCAAAGCACCTCTTTGATTATTAGTCATCGCGTTTCTTCGGTTAAAAATGCCGATCACATTATTGTACTGGAAGACGGCAAAGTGATTGAACAAGGTAAACATGCTGATTTAATGGAACTTAAGGGATATTATCAAAACATGTACGATCAACAGCTTTTAGAACAAGGAAAGAAAATGCTTAGCTAGCGGCTTATTTTTAGTGTATTGCTAAACAAAATCATTGTTTTTTTTAGATTTGCTCTAAGCTAATCAAGAAAAGAACATGAGCGACCACGGACAAAATGAGCAGGAAGAAATTCATTCTGAAGTATTAAGAGCAGGTAGAAGAACCTATTTCTTTGATGTAAGAGCCACAAAGGCAGACGATTATTACCTGACTATTACAGAAAGTAAAAAGCATACCGCCGACAACGGCAATGTATTTTATAAGAAGCACAAAATATACTTGTATAAAGAGGACTTCGACCAATTTCAGGATATGTTAAAGGAAGCCACCGACTATATTATCGATAAGCGCGGGGAAGAAGTAATCTCTGATCGACATGAGCCGGATTACCAGAAAAAACATCATGGCGATTTCAATTATCAGGAAGAAGCCTTTAAAGAAGAAGATAATTCTGAGGAAAGCAATAAAGAGTTTACCGATGTCTCTTTCGAAGATATTTAGAGTACAGCCGATTTTTAAACAAAAAGGGGATGCGATTTTAATCACATCCCCTTTTCTATTTTGTAGGAAAAATAGAATTCTCGGTTTTAAAATTCTAGAAACTCCTTCGCTTGCGCTTTTAACACCTGTAGAGTAGATTCGTCAGTCAATTCATTCTTCTCGTCTAAAAGTCCTTCTATCTTAGAAAGTGGCACTTGTAGAGAAAATACTTCTATTCGCAAATGGTGTAACACATCAGTAAGATGCCCTAAACCACGAAGATTTCCTGCCCTTCCCGAAGCTACGCCCACTAAAGCGGCTTTTTTTCCTTTCCAGATATGGGGTTTTACGCCATCTAAGAAAGCCTTAAAAACGCCAGGATAACTGCCATTATACTCAGGAGCTACAATAACTAGGCGATCAGCGGGAATCAATTTTTGATTAATTATCTCTTGGGTTGCGGCGGTACGCCCTCCAAAGCTGTCGTTAAAAACAAAGCCCTCGGGTAATTCCGACAAATTAAATATCTGCACCTTCTGACCCAGAGCCTCTAAAATTGTTGCATACTGAGAGACAACCTTTTGCGTAAGGTTTTGCGGGCGGTGCGTAGCACAAATTACGGTAATCATCTTATTAAATTATTGTTGGTAAAACAAAGAAAAAATCCTTTTCAAACTAACTAGAAATTGTAATTTAGGCTTCCTTTTATTAGAGGGTAAGAATAACGTTGTTTCTTTAATAATTACCCTCTTAAAATAAAGGAACAACGCAAGGAGCGAAAAAGATTATAAGGATTAATTATTTATGGGAAAAATTGTAGCAATTGCCAATCAGAAAGGTGGCGTGGGGAAAACAACTACTGCTGTTAACCTCGCCGCAAGTCTAGGAGTTTTGGAAAAAAAGGTTTTAATTATTGATGCTGATCCTCAGGCTAACACCACTTCAGCTTTAGGTTATGACCCCGACGAAATTAAGCTAGGTACTTACCAAGTTTTAGAACACGAATGCAAAGCAGTTGATGTCGTAGTTAGTACAAAAAATCCAAACTTGGATTTAATACCTGCCCAAATTGACCTAGTTGCCGCGGAAATAGAACTAGTAGATAAGGACCGTCGCGAGCACATGCTTAAAAGTGCATTGGAAGAAATTAAAGCACACTATGATTATATTTTAATTGATTGTGCCCCTTCTTTAGGACTAATTACGCTAAACGCTTTAACTGCAGCAGATAGTGTTATCATCCCTATACAGTGCGAGTACTTCGCTTTAGAAGGTTTAGGCAAATTGCTGAACACAATTAAGAGCGTACAAAACATTCACAATCCCGATTTAGATATAGAAGGTTTATTACTTACCATGTTCGACTCGCGCTTACGACTAAGTAACCAGGTTGTGGAAGAAGTGAAAACGCATTTCTCAAAAATGGTTTTTAATACCATAATTCAAAGAAATGTACGTTTAAGTGAGGCTCCGAGTTATGGTGAAACCATAATCATGTATGATGCTTCCAGTAATGGGGCTCAGAATTACTTAAATTTGGCGCGCGAATTTTTAGAGAAAAACGAAGCGATAGAAGCAGAGTAAAAAAATTTAGAATAATAGATGGCAGCACCAAAAAGAAGAGCAATGGGCAAAGGCTTAGCCGCGCTACTCAAGGACAATGCAGAATTAAATTCGGCGGAAGACACAAATGCGGATCAGGTGATTGGCACGATTGCCGAGCTTGATATCGCTGATATTCAAGCTAATCCAGATCAACCGCGGACTATCTTTGATGCGGAAGCATTAGACGAACTAGCACAGTCTATCAAGGCTCTAGGGATAATCCAACCCATTACCGTGCGCAAAGCCGGGCCATCTAAATTTGAGATTATTAGTGGGGAAAGACGTTTTCGTGCCGCTAAAATTGCTGGGTTAGAAAGCATTCCTGCTTACATTAGGTTAGCCGACGACCAAAGCATGTTGGAAATGGCTTTGGTGGAAAACATTCAAAGGGAAGAATTAGATCCCATTGAAGTGGCCTTAAGCTACGAGCGTTTAATTGACGAATGCCAGCTTACGCAAGAAGAAATGAGTATCCGCGTTGGAAAAAAACGCTCTACTATTACCAATTATTTACGCTTATTAAAATTACAGCCGCTTATTCAGGCAGGCTTACGCGATAAAATGATTGCCGTAGGACATGCTCGGGCGCTCATTAATATTAGCAACGAAGAAGATCAAATCAACCTTTATCAAGAGGTAATAGCTAAAGATCTTAGCGTTCGACAGGTGGAAGAAGCCACCCGAAAACTAAAAGAAGGTCTTAGCAAAACTACCCAGCGCGAAAAGCCCCCCCTTGCCGAAAAGTATATGCGTATACACGAAGAATTGAAAGAACACCTCGAGGCCGATGTGGAATTAAATCGCAATAACCGTGGTCGTGGGAAAATTACCATCACCTTTAAAAATGACCAAGAATTAGAGCGACTGCTGGACCTACTAAAAAACTAAAGTGCCCAAGTTTACCTTGCTCCATATCAGTTTTCTCTTCCTGTTTTTCTTCTCTGCTAACCTTCGAGCTCAAGAAGAATTAAAAGCTACTGCGGTGGATACAATTCAGGTGGATTCGGCAGAAGTTCATTCTGTAAGTAAAGCAACTTGGCTTTCTACCGCGCTACCAGGAGCAGGACAGTACTACAATAAGGCTTATTGGAAAATGCCTATTATTTATGGTGGATTAGGCGCCTGTATTTATATGGCCATTGATAACCACCAATCTTATCGTCGCTATTTAGATGCTTTTTTTCTGCGTATTGATACCAATGCCACCGCAACAGATCAGTACCTGAATATTTATAGTGAAAGGGAACTTATCGAGCTGCAGAATATCTACCGCGATTGGCGCGATTTAGCCATTATTATTGGTGCCGTTGTTTGGGCTCTTAATGTAGTAGATGCCCATGTAGATGCGCATCTCTACGATTATAATGTTAATGATGACCTCTCCTTGAGAGTAGAACCAAATATGTTTTTTGTGAATAATTTGCCCGCAGTAGGACTGCGGCTAAGACTTGATTTGCAATGAAAGTAGCACTTATTGGCTATGGCAAAATGGGCCATATTATTGAACAAAAGCTTATAGAACGGGGACATACTGTTGTGGCACGTTTCAATTCTCAAGGCATCGACTTAAGCGAATTAAAAAAAGCAGAAATCGCCATTGAGTTTAGTAAACCCGAATCGGCTTTCAACAATATTAAAACCAGTCTGGAAGCCGGTATTGCTGCAGTTTCTGGCACTACGGGTTGGCTGAAACACTATCCCGAAATCACCGCCCTTAGCCAAAGTAGAAAAGTAGGGTTTCTTTATGCCTCCAATTTCAGTTTAGGCGTTAATCTCTTCTTCGCCCTTAATAAAAAGTTGGCCGGGCTGATGGGTTCCTACCCGAGTTATCAAGCTAGTTTAACCGAGGTTCATCATTTGCAAAAGCTTGATGCTCCTAGTGGAACGGGTATTACATTAGCCGAGCAAATCTTAGCGGAAAATAGTCAGTATAAAAAATGGGAACTCAAGGAAAATGCTCAAAAAGATGATTTAAGCATCGAGGCTTTGCGCGAAGAGAATGTTCCCGGCACTCACATTATAAACTACGATAGCACAATTGATTCGATTAGCATAAAACACACCGCTCATAGCCGCGAAGGCTTTGCACTTGGTGCCGTTTTAGCCGCCGAATACCTTATTGATAAAACTGGCGTTTGCACCATGCAAGATGTCCTAAATCTAAACGAATGAACGTAACTGAAACCCTAATTTTTCTTTTTGCCCTCTACTTTTACTATGGCCTTTTGGCCCTCCGTTTTATTCAAGGAGCAGGCTATAAAGCTTGGCAAGCATTAGTTCCTTTTTATAATATTTATATAATGACCAAGGTGATAGATCGTCCTTGGTGGTTTGTAATCCTCGCTATTTTACCCGTAGTAGGGAATATTATAATGGTGGTTATTTTTTATGAATTATTGCATGTTTACCGCATCGCAAATACAAAAAACACGGTTTTAGGGGTAATTACCCTAGGTCTCTATTTCGGTTACCTCGCCTTTACCAGCAAATTAAAATATGAGGGGCGCGATAAAGTTGAAATCCGCAAACATATTGGAGAGGGCTTCTCCTCCATCGTTTTTGCCATTGTGGCGGCTACATTAATCCGTGCCTTCACCTTCGAAGCCTTTACAATTCCTACGCCCTCCATGGAAAAATCTTTGATGGTGGGTGATTTCCTCTTCGTTAGCAAATTGCAATATGGCAGTCGCTTACCAATGACGCCTTTTTCGCTTCCGCTGATGCATAACAAAATACCTTTCACCAATATAAAAGCCTTTAGCGATAAGATAAAATTCCCCTACTTACGTTTCCCGAAAATTACCGATGTAGAACGTAACGACCCTGTGGTTTTTAACTACCCCATGGAAGATGAATACCCTATCGACAAGCGTGAGCATTACGTAAAACGCTGTGTGGGCCTTCCGGGAGATACCCTTAAAATTGTAGATAGAGAAATCTATATCAATGGTGAAATCAATCAATTACCCGACTTAGCTGATCGCCAATTCGAATATTTTGTTCGTACGAATAGTACGCCGCTTAATCCGATTATGGTTAAAGATCGCTTCGACATTAATATGTTAACCGAAGGCGAACAAAGAGAAAAGCAAGAACGTGGCGCGGCTAGTTTAATAAATCGCGGGCCTGATTTCCACGAATACATTGTAACCATAAGCGATTCACAAATCGAAGAGTTTAAAGCGATGCCTAATGTGGTTGAAGTAGAAGTAATTAATAGCGAAATAAACCTTCAAGATTATCCTGCCGATATCTCTCCTACTCTTTATCAAATTTATCACACTTATACTCCTTATCAAGTTAATAGCGAGATATTCCCTAATCCCGCAAATAGCAAAGACATTTTATTCAAATGGACGCGCGATAATTATGGACCCATTGTATTGCCAAAAGCTGGTGCTTCAGTAGAACTTACCGTAAATAACATTCACCTTTATCGTCGTATAATTGAGGTTTATGAAGGGAATACCCTTAAGCAAGAGGGAAATAATTTCAGTATTAATGGTGAGGCAGCCACCCACTATACCTTTAAGCAAGGTTATTACTGGATGATGGGAGATAATCGCCATAATTCTTTGGATAGCCGCTACTGGGGCTTTGTTCCCGAAGATCACATTGTGGGTAAACCGGTTTTCATTTGGATGAGCTACGATAAATTTGCTCGTTCTTCGGGCGATAAAATTAGAACCGACCGCGTCTTTAGTTTAGCTGGCGGCGATGGTGAACGTAAATCCTATTTCTGGCCATTTTTGGTACTTGTAGTTATTGGTTACGCTATTAATTTTTGGCTCAAAAAGAAAAAAGCTGCCTAATTGAAAGCTGCACTTTTTAGTATTACTTACTGGGGACCAATCTCCTACTTTGCCAAAATGCTGCAATATGATCAGTTGGTTTTAGAAGCGAAAGAAAGCTTTAGTAAACAGACTTATCGCAATCGCACTTATGTAGATGGGCCGAATGGTGCCCTAATGCTCAACCTTAGTGTAAATCACCAATCATCAAGGCAAATTGATTTAATCACTTTAAATCAAGCAGAAAATTGGGCTCAGAAACACTGGCAGGCGCTACAAACCTCCTATGGCTCTAGTCCGTTTTTTGATGCCATATCGGCCGACTTGGAAGCCCTTTACCAAAAGCCCTATCAGCGTTTATGGGACTTAAATCTTGATACCTTTAAACTCGTTTGCAAATGGCTGCGCATCCAGCCACAGCTGACCTACAGCGAAGATTGGCATGAACTAAGTACTAATTGTGATGATTATAGAAACTATTTTCATCCTAAGAAAAATCTAGAAAAAAACCTTCCCTATTACCCGCAAGTTTTTGAGCACAAAGGCGGATTCAAAGAAAATCTTTCTATTCTCGATCTGATTTGCAACGAAGGACCCGCTGCTTTTGATTATTTAACGCAGCTTTAATTTGTACTTTCGTGGCAAGTTTAGAAAAATTATGAATTCTCCCCTTTCTCTCCTCTTGCTCTTTTTTGCTTTCTCGCTTAGTGGTCAAGATTGTAATCTTGTAAATGCAATGGTTAATGCTCCCAGTGGATTGATTCTGCGCAAGCAAGTGGCCAAAGGGTTTATTACTACTGTTCCTTTTGGGGATACCGTAAAATACTGCGCCAACAAAAGCTTCGGAAAAGCAGAATATGAAGGCATTAAGGGCGATTGGCGTAAAGTTTACTTCAAGAAAAAAGAAGGCTATATGTTTGATGGCTTCTTACGGAAAGCACCAAAAGACAGCCTAGATTTTGACAGCTTGCGCACTAGTGCGGCTAAAATAAGTGCCGTGAGCGATAGTATATTAGGAACCAATAATTCTAAAAATTTCAGCTCCGAAAAAACATTAAACCCCTTACATCCTTATCTAAAAAGTGATAATCTGCAGTTGGCCGTAGAAAGTTATAACTTTTGTGGTGATATCCAATCTTTGGACCCGACTCTCTATTGGTATGGTGTTTTTCTACAGAGTGAATCCGAACCAAATGGCTTGCACCGCATCCAACCGCTCGATTTAAAATTGATTCTCAGTAAAGAAAAAGTGGGTAGTGGTCTAGAATTCGATATTCTCACCAATAAAGACGAAAGAAGCCTCTTTTTAATAGGGTCCAATAAGGTCATTCCCTTTCAGGAGATTAGCCTTTACGATCAAAGTGAAGCCATGCGTGTTCGCGGTTCGAAACTTTTCCCCGGGCAAGAATTAAGTTTGGATGATACTAGAAAGGTAAAACTTACAGCTACTGGTCAGGTAATAAAAGCTGGCGATTGCCCTACCCTAAAGGATTATAAGATTACCATTAGCTATCAAAATGATGGTCTAAAATTAGAACAAAATTTAGCCGAATTAATCCCCAATTTCGGCGATTGCCAAATTCCGCGCCTTTACTGGTATGGTGATATTAGCGGCGATGGCCTTAGCGATATCATCTATGTAAGTGCATTTGAAGATAAAAATGTATTTACCTTTTTGCAAAGTGTTGCTAATCCTAGCAAAGAATTATTTACTCAAAGAGCTGTTTTCACCCTCACAAATTGCCAATAATTAATGGATATCGAATTTAATAAGAACGAAGATCATCTGAAAATCTTAGTCTCTAAACTAAAAACAAAGCTCAAAAAAATCCATTTAGGCGGTGGAGAAGCAAAAATTGCCAAACAACACGCGCAGGGCAAGTTAAGTGCCCGCGAAAGAGTGGCTTATCTTTTAGATAAAGGTAAGCCTCAAATTGAAATTGGCGCCTTTGCTGGATACGGCATGTATGCCGATCATGGCGGCTGTCCGAGCGGCGGCGTTGTGGTTGTTTTAGGTTATATTAAAGGCCGTATGTGTATAATTGTGGCCAACGACGCCACCGTAAAAGCTGGTGCTTGGTTTCCAATTACGGGCAAGAAAAACCTGCGTGCTCAAGAAATTGCCATGGAAAATCATATCCCTATTATTTACTTGGTAGATAGTGCAGGAGTTTACCTTCCCATGCAAAATGAAATCTTCCCCGATAAAGAAAATTTCGGGCGCATCTTTCGCAATAATGCTATTCTTTCTTCCATGGGCATAACCCAAATTTCAGCAATAATGGGCAGTTGCGTTGCCGGTGGTGCCTACCTACCCATTATGAGCGACGAGGCCCTCATTGTTGATAAAACAGGTAGCATTTTCTTAGCGGGTTCTTACCTCGTTAAAGCCGCTATTGGTGAAGACATTGACAATGAAACCCTCGGTGGCGCTACAACTCACTGTGAAATTTCGGGCGTAACCGATTATAAGAGCAAAGACGATAAAGACTGTTTAAGCTCCATCCAAAATATTATTGATAAAATAGGCGATACTAACAAAGCGGGATTTAATCGCGCTAAACCCGCAGAACCAACCAAAGACCCAAAAGAGATTTATGGATTAATGCCCATGGAATCTTCTAAGCCTTACAAAACCCAAGAGATTATTGATCGTTTGCTCGACAATTCTGAATTTGAAGAATATAAAGCGGGTTACGGTAAAACCATTATTACCGGTTATGGCCGCATCGATGGTTGGGCGGTAGGAATTGTAGCCAATAACCGCGAATTGATCCGCAGTAAGAAGGGCGAAATGCAATTTGGTGGCGTAATTTATTCCGACAGCGCCGATAAGGCTTCACGCTTTATTGCTAATTGCAATCAGAAAAAAATTCCCTTAGTATTCTTGCAAGACGTTACGGGTTTTATGGTAGGCTCGCGCAGTGAACACGGCGGAATAATTAAGGATGGTGCTAAAATGGTTAATGCCATGAGTAACTCGGTAGTGCCGAAGTTTACCATTATTATGAATAATAGCTTTGGGGCCGGTAATTACGCCATGTGCGGTAAAGCGTATGATCCGCGCTTAATTGTGGCTTGGCCAAATTCCAAATTAGCGGTTATGGGCGGCGCCCAGGCAGCCAAGGTTTTATTACAAATTGAAAAATCTCGCCTTAAAGGTTTGGGTAAAGAAATTACCCCTGAGGTTGAAAAAGAGCTTTTGGATCGTATCCATGCCGATTATGAAGAGCAAATGAAGCCCGAATACGCGGCAGCACGCTTGTGGACCGACGCAATTATTGACCCCATTGATACGCGCAAATGGATTAGCATGGGGATAGAAATGGCTAATCATGCTCCCATTGAAAAAGCCTATAATCCAGGAATAATTCAGGCTTAAATAATTTTCGAAAACATTTTAATCCTCTTCGCGCTTCTAATAAACTGAGTTCAATTATAAATTAGAAGATGATGAGGATTTTAGTTTGGTTTAGAAACGACCTACGTTTACATGATAACCCTGCGCTTAGTGCGGCTTGCGCTCAGGCAGACGAAGTAATTGCCTATTACTGTTTTGATAGTCAATACTATGGTGATAATAAGTCCGCTTTTCCCCGGATTGGTGCCCGCAGGGCGCAATTTATTTTGGAATCGCTGCAAGATTTAAAAGAATCTTTAGCCTCCTTAAATATTCCGCTGCAAATAAGTATTGGTAAACCATGGGAAGGTATTAACACGCTGCATCAAAACTTTCCTGTTGATGCCATTTTTTATAGTGAAGAATATGCCTACGAAGAAATCATGCAGGCAGATGAGTTAGAATCCCTAGATATTCCCTTGCAAAGCTTCGAAGCCAACCAACTTTTTAATATCTCCGAATTACCCTTCCCCCTTTATAAATTGCCACGTGGCTTTACCACCTTTCGCAAAAAGATAGAAACCGTAATTAGTCCTGCTGCAGTTCTTTCTTCGTCGCAATCGCCTCTATCCACTAGCCCAGTGGCCTCTACTCCCCTGCCCAGTTTAATTGCTTTGGGTCTGCGCCCAGATGCGATCGACGAGCGCGCCGCCTTGAAACCCAAAGGAGGGGAAAAAGAAGGATTAAAGCGATTGCATTATTACCTCTTCAGCAGTAAAAACTTATCTCAATATAAAGAAACCCGCAACGGCATGATTGGAAGCGATTACAGCTCTAAGTTCTCTTTTTGGCTGGCTAATGGTTCTTTATCTCCCCGAAAAATTTACCACGAAATAAAAGATTACGAAGCACAATTTGGCGCTAACGAATCTACCTATTGGTTGTACTTTGAATTACTTTGGCGCGAATTCTTTCGTTTAAATGCGGCTAAAAAAGGCGCTAACTTCTTTCAAATGCCTTTAGATTATCACTCATCGGTAGATGCGCAATTTGAAAAATGGCGGCAAGGAAAAACGGGTCATCCTTTTATCGATGCAAATATGCGCGAGTTAGCCCTCACGGGTTTTATGAGTAATCGGGGGCGACAAAACGTTGCCTCCTATCTTATCAATAATTTAAAAGGCGATTGGCGCCTTGGAGCCGCATGGTTTGAGTCGGCCCTTATCGATTATGATGTATCTAGCAATTACGGCAATTGGACCTATCTCGCCGGAAACGGCAATGACCCACGCGAACAACGTAGCTTTAATATTAATTCGCAACAAGAACGCTATGACCCCAATGGCGATTATGTGAATCTTTGGTTAAAATTTTAAAAAATACAGAACAGATAGAGCTTTTTAAGGTTAACTAAATAAGAAATCTATAATATGGCAGCAGCACCAAAAAAGACGAGCAAAAAAGTGGAAGATATCCGCACCATGATTGTTGAAAAATACCAAGAAAATCTTCTATTAGAAGGGAAAAATCCCGCCAGTGTTTTTGCTTTTTGCAAGGACTTAGAAATTTCAGAAGCAGACTTTTACGCGCACTTCAACGACTTTGGTCAGGTGGCAGCTGCTTTTTGGATGGAACTTTTCCATAAAAATATTAGTGCTTTAGAAGGGAGCGCCGAATGGGAAGATTTTAGAACACGTGAGAAATTGCTTTCCTTCTACTTTAGCTTTTTTGAGCAATTAAAAAGTAACCGTTCTTATGTCCTTTTGGTTTTAGATAGCAAGATGTTCAATCTAAAGAAAGGCAGTAGCGACTTAAGTGAACTGAAAGCCGCCTTTAAAAAATGGCTCAACCAAATCTTAATTGAAGGGCGCAGCCGCGAAGAAATTGCCGGTCGCTCTAAGTTCAATGATATTTATGATGACCTATTCTGGTATCAATTCCTCTTCTTAATGGATTTCTGGCGCAAGGACAAATCTCTTGGCTTTGAAAGCACCGATGAAGCCATTGAGAAATCCGTAAACTTCTCCTTCGATCTAATCGAAAAAAATGCCATTGACTCGGCCTTTGATTTCGGGAAATTTATTTTCCAAAACCGATGAAAGAACAAGACAAAATTTATAGCAGTCGTAGCCAAAGAACGGGCAAGTTTATAACTACGGGTGCAAAAATTGGCCGCAATTACCTTAAGCACTATTCTAAGAAATTAATTAGCGGTGAGGATAATCAAGAAGAATTACAAGAGCGAAATGCCGAAGACGTTTATGATGCACTCAGCAATCTAAAAGGTAGCGCATTAAAAGTAGCGCAAATGTTAAGCATGGACCAAGGTTTATTGCCTCAGGCTTATACTACCAAATTTGCTCAAGCTCAATATTCGGCGCCACCACTGTCTTACCCATTGGTTGTAAAAACATTTCAGCAGCATTTTAAAAAGGCGCCCAGTGAAATTTTTGATGAATTTTCGCGTAATAGTGTTGCTGCGGCTAGTATTGGCCAAGTGCATAAGGCCAAACTAGACGGAAAAAACTTAGCCATTAAAATTCAATACCCTGGAGTGGCCAATAGTATCCAGTCTGATTTAAAAATGGTTCGTCCCGTAGTTGGCGCTATGTTCAATATTAGCCAAACGGAAATTAGCCATTACCTTTCTGAAGTTGAGGAAAGACTTTTAGAGGAAACCGATTATCTCCTCGAACTAAAGCGCAGCCGAGAAATAACCGAAGCTTGTGCTCACATTGAAGGACTAGAGTTCCCAAAGTACTATGAAGATTTATCTTCCGCAAAAGTGCTTACCATGGATTGGCTGGATGGCTTTCATCTCGACAAGTTTTTAGCTCTAAACCCTAGCCAAGAAATACGCAATCAGATTGGGCAGGTTATTTGGGATTTCTACGATTTTCAAATACACAGCTTACAGCAAGTGCATGCCGATCCTCACCCTGGTAATTTCCTTTTTCAAGAAGATGGTACCGTAGGGGTAATTGATTTTGGCTGTATCAAGGAACTTCAGGAAAATTTCTACCGTAAGTACTTCCAAATTATGAAGCCTGCCATTAGCGATGATGACGAGGAGTTTAGTGACTTACTTTACCAATTGCAATTCTTATTAAAAAGTGACAAGACCGAAGAAGTTAGCCATTTTAAGGAAATCTATAAAGATGTTTTAGAATTACTCGGGCGACCCTTTTTCAGCGATACCTTCGACTTTTCCGACAAATCTTACTTCGAGAAAATATATGCCATGAGCGATATATTTAAGAATGATAAGATGGTTAAAAACGCGAAAGCTGGCCGAGGTCCAAAGGATGCGATTTATTTAAACCGAACCTATTTTGGACTTTACTCAATGTTGCATTCTTTAGGCGCTAAGGTTGTAACTAATTCGGCTGTAGATGCCTTATTTACTGAGAAAGTTTAAATTAAGGCAGCAAAATTTTAACATGAAAAAGTTCTGTTTTTTAGCTGCTATTAGTCTTTTCGCAATTTTAAATTTAAGTGCTCAAAAGCATAGTTTAGGTTTCCGCACGGGCAGTGGTCAAGTTTCTGGGGCTGAATTATCTTATCAGTATAAACTAAATGACCTTAACCGCATTCAGTTAGATTTCGGTTTGCGCAGCCGCAAAGGAGTGGATGCTTTTAAAGTCGGCGGCCTATATCAGTGGGTACAAGATTTACCGCAACTAGAGGAAGGCTTTAATTGGCATTATGGTTTCGGCGCTGGACTGGGATTTATTTCCTTTGATCAAGGCCTTTTCCCAAGCGAAAATTATGGCACTACTCTCTTTAGCCTAGACGGAATGGTGGGTTTAGAGTATTCTTTTAAAGAATTGGCAGACATTCCTTTACAAGCAGGAATTGACGTAAAACCTTCCTTGCAGTTTTTTAGCGGTTATTTTGATTTGATTGGAGTAGATTTGGCTTTAAGTTTAAGATGGCAATTTTAATAGATGAATTTTTGTAGCAATTGTGGTAGCAGTAAGATAGATTTCATTATCCCTTCCGGAGATGAGCGAAAACGCTTTGTATGCTCACAATGTCAAACCATTTTCTACGACAATCCCCGCATGATTGTGGGCTGCATCATAGAAAATGACGCCCAAGAAATAATGCTTTGTCGCCGCGGGATTGAGCCACGTTTGGGCTTCTGGAATTTACCCTGTGGCTTTTTAGAGAATGATGAAAAGATTGAAGACGGCGCTCTACGTGAAGTAAAAGAAGAAACCGGTGCCGAAGTGAAACTTGAAGGCTTGCACATTGTTTATAATCTTCCCAAAGCGCAACAAGTTTACTTAATTTTCAAAGCAAAGATGCAAGGTGACTATATTCATCTTACCCCCGAAAGTACCGAAATAGCCTTTTTTTCCCTAAAGGAGATCCCTTGGGAAGAACTCGCCTTTTCGAGTAATGCATTTGCTATCAAACACCTTATCGACCTTAAAGAAAACCCAAAGCTAAACAGCCTTTCAATTGGCAGCTTTCCTTCTTAAATTATGAGCAGTACCACCCTTCCCCTTCATTATGTACAGCAAGCCGCATCTTCTAAATTTGGCACTAAAGCTCCTTTAGTGGTGATGGTTCATGGCTATGGCAGTCATGAGAATGATCTGTTTGGATTAAAGGATTATCTCTCTCCTGATGCACATTATGTTAGCGTGCGGGCGCCATTAAATTTAGGCTTTGGTGGCTTTGCTTGGTATCCTATTAACTTCGATAATTTAGGAAAGAAAGAATCAGACACCATACAAGCAGCCGAAAGTCGTGACTTACTCATGCGTTTTATTAAAGAGTATAAAGCGACTGAAAATTTAGAAGATAATCCGGTTTGGTTACTAGGCTTTAGCCAGGGTGCCATTTTAAGCTATGGCTTGGCACTTAACTATCCGGAGCAGTTTAAATGCGTCATGCCTTTAAGCGGCTATATTTTAAAGGAAATTGTTCCTACTACCTTCAAAGAGGGTGCACTTAGAAATATATCTTTCTTTATTTCCCATGGTCAAGAAGATGATGTAATTCCCATCGCCGCTCCCCGCCAGGGTTTAGCGGTATTAGAACAATTGAAAATCAATCACATCTACCGTGAGTACCCTCAAGGCCATGGTATTGGGCCCGAGAATTTACAAGACTTGAAAACTTGGTTTTTTAAAGAATTAGAGAAAATATAGACTCAAATTTCGCTCTTGATATCGCTTAACTAAAGCTTTGCCCATTCTCAAATGCGGAAATTCAAAATTTCCAATTCATCAATTGCATTTTTTCCAATTAAGGAGATGACATTTTAGAGAATTGTGAAAAATGAGTTTTACGGCAAATCTGCTCCTTAAAATTTGCAATACGCTTAATTCGGGATGTATTTAATTTGCTAAAGGTATTGTTTATGACAGTATGAAACCGGACTCATAGTAAACACCTTATTCCTAATTTCACCCCTCCTCTTATTGTGGGTTCGGTTTTTTTCTCTCTCTTCTGCAACGTTCCGAACAATACCTAACCTCCTCCCAATTCCGCTCCCATTTCTTACGCCAAGTAAAAGGCCGCTCACAATGGGCACATACTTTTGTAGGTAAATCACTTTTTTTCATGCGGTGATAACGCGGGTATTAAAGAGAAGTTCGTAAAAGCCAGAAAACCACGGCTCTTAGTTCCTAGAGACCCTTAGCGCTAATAGACTGGATTAAGGAATTGATAACTAGCCCGTCTCCGAAAAGAAATCGAAATTACGCATTCTGTGGCTTTAGCAAAGCCATGCTAGTGCCCTAGGAAATTCAAGAAATCTCTGGGAAAAACCGCCAATCCATCAACAATTAAGGCCTTAGCAAGTTCTAATATAAACATTTGGTATGCCGCAGCGCTTAATCTTAATCTTGGGCGATTCCCTCTTTGCTAATCATAAAGCTTTGGAGCTAAATAATGATTGTATCATTTTCATGGCGGAGGACTGGGAATTGTGCACCCACTTTAAGTATCACAAACAAAAGCTAGTTTTCTTCTTAAGTGCCATGCGGCATCATGCAGCCGATTTAAAAAGGCAGTATAACTTAGTCTATCAGCCACTAGCCGCAAAGGCTGGCGATGGAAATTACTTTAGCTATCTCGACGAAGTATGCCTTAAAAACCCTGACCTAAAACAAGTCGAAAGCTATGTGATAGAAGACGCTTTCTTTGAAAAACAACTAACAGCATGGGCGAAAGAAAAAGGACTCAGTCTCATTTTTAGGGAATCGCCTAAGTTTCTCTTTTCAGAAGATGACTTTAAAGTATATCTCGCTGAAACTAAAAAACCACTTCTTTATCAATACTATCAGCGTAAGCGTAAAGAGTTGAAAATTCTGCTCGATAGCGATGGAAAACCTCTCGGAGGGAAATGGAGTCTCGATGAGGATAACCGTAAAAAGTTACCTAAAAACATAGGTATTCCGCCTAGCCTTAATTTTGATGCCGATGCCATTGACCAAGAAGTTATGGCCGAAGTGACCGAAAAATTTAAAGATCATCCCGGTAATCTCGATTATTACCAATGGCAAACCACACGCTCAGGAGCCCTGCAGGTTTTAGAAGATTTCATTTCCCAAAAACTCAATAATTTCGGTCCTTACGAAGATGCCTTCGAGCCCGATCAAGTTTTTCTCTTCCACTCTACTCTTTCTCCCTATTTAAATATTGGCCTTTTGCAGCCAGCGGAAGTTTTAGACGCCGTACTCGCAAATTTCTCACCCGATAGCAGTCACCTCCCTAGCTACGAAGGCTTTGTCCGCCAGCTAATTGGCTGGCGCGAATTTATAAGAGGTATGTACCGCAATTTCAACTTTCGCCAAAACCATTTTGGACAAGAGCGAAAAATGAAAGAAGCTTGGTACACCGCTACAACGGGCATTCCGCCTATTGACGATGCCATTAGAAAGGTACAAAGCTATGCCTACAATCACCATATCGAAAGACTAATGGTTCTGGGAAATGCCATGCTGATGTGTGGATTGCATCCCGACGAGGTAAACCGCTGGTTTATGGAAATGTATATTGACAGTGCCGACTGGGTGATGGAACCCAATGTTTACGGCATGAGTCAGTATGCCGCAGGCGACCTTTTTGCCACCAAACCATATATTGCCGGCAGTAATTACTTACGTAAGATGAGTCATTATCCCAAAGGTGATTGGTGCGATATTATGGATGGTTTATATTGGCGCTTTATTGACCAACATCGTCCTACCTTTGCGAATAACCCTCGGATGGCCTTTATGCTAAAAAGTTTAGATAAGATGGACCTTGCCAAACGCGATCGCATTTTTAAAGCTGCCGCAGATTGGCAAGAAAAGGTTTCCTTTATAGAATGAAGCACTATGATTTCATATTTGCCGGCGGCGGCGGGAGCAGTCTAGCTTTATTGCTAGCGCTGCATAATATCGATGGACTTAAAGACTTCTCGGTATTAATAATTGAACCCAATACTAAAAACACCAACGATAGAACTTGGTGTTTTTGGACCGATCACCGCGATAGTGCCTACCCTTTGGTAGAAGATATAATCGATCATCGCTGGGCAAAGATTAACAATGTACATCAGCAAATTAGCGCTCTAAAACCATTCGAATACATTCAAATACGCTCGGCCGATTTTTACGCTAAGGCAGATGCGATATTATTGCAGTATCCGAAGATCGAAAGAATAAGGGATAAAGTCATCTCCCTCGAGGAACAAAAAGACCGGCTACTAATTAGCACTAGAGAGGAAAATTTTAGTTGCGATAAGCTTTTCGATAGCCGCCCTCCTAAACTAAAAAGCAGCGAATTACTCTGGCAGAGTTTTGTAGGCTGGCGCATCAAAACTGACAAAGCGGTTTTTGATACCGACATTTGTACTTTAATGGATTTTGAAGTACCTCAAAATGGAGCCTTACAATTTATGTATTTGCTTCCAACCGCGGACAACAAGGCTTTAATTGAATTTACCCGCTTTGGGTCGGCGGTACTTAGCAAAGAGGAATCCGTTCCTATTATGGAAAAATACCTAGCGGAGATGGGTATTGCCACTTATGAAATTGAAGAATGGGAAGTTGATAAAATTCCTATGAGTTTAGAGCTGAACCAGGCCGCCCGTTTTCACCCGCAAGGGCAGCGTATCATACCAATTGGTTTGAGTGCTGGCAATGCGAAAGCTTCCACTGGCTTTGCCTTTAAAAACATTTTAAAGCACAGTGCACAGTTGGCAGCGCATCTGCATAAGCGCGAAAAACGCCTGCCGCGCCCCGTGCAAAAAGTAAATTTTAAATATTACGATCAGCTATTGCTGCGCCTTTTAAATCAGAAGCCAGATTTATCGAAAAAGCTCTTTGTGCGTTTGTTTGAAAAACACCCTTTAGATCGCATTTTGCGTTTTTTAGACGAAGAAACAAGCTTTGGCGAAGATTTACAGATTATGTATCAAATGCCTTGGTTACCTTTTTTCTGGTCGATTAAAGAAAGTATTCTTAATGGGAGCTCCATTGCCAAGCGAGGCGAAAGAAACTAAGGCGCATAAAAAAGGCCGGCTAAACCGACCTTTCTATGTTCTTAGGCAATATTGGTGAAAACCGCTTGCACATCATCATCATCGTCGAGTTTATCGAGTAATTTTTCGATATCCACGTTTTGCTCCTCTGTAAATTCTACTTCGGTAGTTGGATAGCGTTTTAAGCTCGCATTTTTAACTTCGTATTTGCGTTCTTCTAAAGCATTAGACAAAGTACCGAAATCGGTATAATCGCCATAGATATAAACCGACTCTTCGTCAGCTTCAATGCTTTCTAGGCCAAAATCGATTAAATCGAGTTCCATTTCTTCCTCGTCGAAACCTTCGGGAATGGCAATTTCAAAAACTGCTTTACGGTCAAACATAAACTCTAAAGAACCATTGGGAACTATTTGTCCGCCCGATTTATTAAAGTAAGACTTTACATTGGCCACGGTACGAGTAGTATTATCGGTAGCGCATTCAATAAAAATAAGCACTCCGTGTGGGCCTTTCCCTTCGTAATTTATTTCTGTGTAATTGGCAGCATCACTTCCAGTCGCTCTTTTTACCGCTCGCTCAATATTATCCTTGGGCATGTTTTGTGCCTTAGCATTGTTAATGGCGGTGCGCAAGGCAGAGTTAGTAGTGTGATCATCGCCACCTTCTTTGGCCGCCATGGTTATTGCTTTCGCGAGACGGGGAAACAAACGCGACATTTTTCCCCATCGTTTTTCTTTTGCAGCTTTGCGGTATTCGAATGCTCTTCCCATATTTTATAAAATAATATTGTACTATTGAAGTCGCAAATTTAATCTTTCATTTGTCAATATCTATAGGCAGTGAACGATTATAAGAATAGCTTGTTTAAACCTTATGTTGCACTATAAAACATACCGCCACAGCGACAACCACAGAGATTGGGTAACCTTTATTCATGGGGCTGGAGGTAGCAGTAGTATTTGGTTTAGACAAATTCGCGATTTCAAAGAAAAGTATAATGTGCTGTTGGTTGACTTGCGCGGGCACGGGGATTCCAAATCTCACCTTAGCAAGCAGAATTTTCCTACCTACACCTTCGAAGATATTAGCGAAGATGTGATAGAAGTTTTAGACCACCTACAAATTGAGAAATCAAATTTTGTTGGCATTTCTTTAGGCACCATTATAATTCGGGAAATTTCAGAAAACCACCCGAAACGTGTTAATAAAATGGTTTTAGGCGGAGCCATTATTAAGCTGAATTTTCGCTCGCAATTACTGATGCGATTAGGCGTGTGGTGCAAATCGGTGGTTCCTTACATTTTACTTTACAAGCTTTTTGCTTGGATCATTATGCCGAAATCCAAACATAAAGAATCGCGTAACCTTTTTGTGCGCGAGGCCAAAAAGCTTTATCAAAAAGAGTTCATTCGTTGGTTTAAACTGGCGGCGGAAATCAACCCTTTATTAAGTTCGCATCGCGAAAAGCACAGCTCCCACCCTACTTTATACCTAATGGGCGACGAAGATCACATGTTTTTACCTTCCATTAGAAAGCTAGTTAGTCAGGCGCAAAATGCCAAAAAGCAAGTGCAACTTATGGTTATTGAAAGTTGTGGACACGTAGTAAATGTTGAAAAGCCCTTAGAGTTTAACCAGAAGGTAATTGGTTTTATTGGCTAGGCAGCCTCAGTTTTTTTTACGCTTTCGCAGATGCCTCTTTACCCAAAAGCGTTTCTTTAAAAAATGTATTCGTTTACCAAATTTTCCCGCTTAACGGATTAAATTTAAAACCCCGAGTTTCTGTTTGGTTTCTTGAAATGGCAATTTATAAATCAGCTCATAGGTATAAGATCCTTCCATGGCTAACTGGCCTTTACAGGAACCATCCCAAGCTTGATTCGTAGAATTACTCTCGAAAATCAGTTCTCCCCAACGGGAGAATATTTTAAGATGATACGCTTCAAAATCGCAGACACTTTGGAGTAAGAATAATTCATTAAGGCCATCTCCATTAGGGCTAAAAGCATTAGGAAAAGTGATAATACAACTATCGCATTGTAAGGCTTCTATAAAAATACTATCCCGCTTAATTCCGCATTGGGAAGTATACTCCGCCCAAACTAAACGACTGCTGCTAAAACGTCGCACATTGGAATTCACTCCATCTTGCCAAACAAGGTCTAATCCCAAATTTATAAAGTCAAAAGTTATTCCTTCCTCTATGCAATAGGTGGTATCACTACCTCGAAATAGTTCGATACTATCCAAATCATTGCTAATGGAAACCATGGTCGAATCACGCAATATGCAACCATTAGCAGCACTCACTTCTAGCCAATATAATCCAGGCGTATTAACCCACCTTTGCCGCAATGGGTAGCCATCATTCCAAGTAAAAATTAGTCCGCTCGGGGCAGATAAGTTAACACTATCTCCCTCGCACAGAATTATCTCAGCGGGTAAATCAAAATCGGGATAAGGCATAAACTCCACATAAATATTGTCAACATACATACAATTTGCAACGCCAATACTTAACCAATACCAGCCCGTTTGACTAATAGTAATTATACTATCTCGAATAGTACCCGTACTCCATAACCAACTACCACTTAATGGTGCGCTTAAAGTAAAGCTTGCGCCACAAACGCTTGTGTCGGGCCCTAAACTGAAAGGTTGCGCATTTATTACTGTTACCCGAATCGTATCGCGAGTAATGCAGGCCCCTTGAATAATTTCAAGCCAGTAGTTTCCAGTGCTATTTACATAGATACTATCGCTAGTAGCCCCTGTGCTCCAAGTTTTAAGTCCTGTTACATTGGCCACCAACAGCAAAGAGTCTGGCAAACAGATCGTAGTATCATTGCCTAAAATATTTGAGGGATTGGCAAGCCCTCCCCCCATCATTGGAATTGGAATTGCTAGGTTTCTGCTTTCAGAACCGACCTGCCCAGGAAGGCTACCATAATTATTACTTTGGTTAGAAAGATGTCCCGCACTGCCAGCATTGTAAGCTAAATTAAGGGATCCCGAACTATAATCGACTGCGCTGTTTGGCGGTAGAAAAATACTACCACCGCCGCCACCACCGCCTGGACCAGCTGATCCGCCCGTGCTGTTGCCGCCATTAGCACCATTTGCATTTACAGTAAGGTTGCCGATTAATTTTGAGAATTGTAAAACTATGCTTCCACCTGCGCCCCCCCCCTGAGCCTTCAGCGCCATTACTCATACTTTTTCCATCTAATCCATTCGCAGAAATAGAGCCTGAAAGAACTTCAATTGTATCGGCAAATATTAAAATTAAGCCCCCACCATCGCCGCCTTCAGAGCTTGTGTTGCTTAGGTTATTATGCCCCGAACCACCGCCGCCACCAAAATAAAAGCGACTGGTATCCACTACTAAGCCCTCTCCTCCAAGTCCTCCCACACTCGCTACTGGCGAACAATTTGACCATTCGTTACCGCCTTTTCCACCAGCGCCTGCGTTGCCACCGCCGCCACCCCCGGCATTATGGTTATTTCCACCACCACCACCATTTGAGGCTTTTCCGCGACCATTCGCATAAGCACTGCTAAGGGGAGTAATTCCATTTCCTTTTGGCGCACCATTAAAATTTGTTGCCGGATAAAAATAGTCTGTAGCACCGCAAGCATAACCCATATTGGCGGTACTAAAACCACCGCTAAATCCTCTACCTGTAGCTTCTACCGTGCCATTTAGTATAAACCTATCTGCTTTTAGGCACAATATGCCCCCCATACCATTTGTGTATTTTGGTGCATTTATACTGGTGTTTACTCGCGCTAACTGATATTCGGGTACCTTAACCAACTGTGAACCGCTGGGGAAATTGTACTTTAGATTTGTCGATAGAATAAGAACATTAGCTAAAACTTGTTGAACGCGTACGAGTTGATAATGACCACTTTCATTCAAATTTTGAACATCGCCAAAGTTGCTGTTATTAGTTAGAGAGCAAGTCGCCTCGAGCTTACTGTAAATAAGCACTAAATCACCCGCTGTAAAAGCTATGCGTCCCGCACTTACTATCTCATCTCCACATGAGCCAGAATTATAAGAAACAAGAGTATCGAAGCTATTAATTTGGCCACTAAGTATTGTTTGGCCATAGACATTCGTCTGCCACATCAAGAGCATAACTAGAGCTAGATGAGCAGAGCAGTGTGTACGAAATTTAATGATAGACATGCTAAGATAAGAGTGAAAATCTAAGACTCTAAATTAAAAATTTAACAAAAAAAAAGCCCCTTGCGGGGCTTTTTCTATTTTACTAATCTTCGCTTGGTGCGGGACTATCTTCCGCATTATCGGTTTCAGCACTTGGCTCTACTGGGCCTTCTGCGCTTCCTTCAATTATAGGCTTACCGTTTTCAAGGTCGATGATTTCATCTTCTTCCTCGGTAGCAGGAACTTTAGCAACTGAGGCAATCTCATCATTCTTCCGAAGATTAATCAGCTTCACTCCTTGGGTTGCTCTGCCCATTACGCGTAAATCGGCGACACCAATACGGATCATTACACCGCTTTTGTTGATTACCATTAAATCATCAGCATCAGTTACCGCCTTAATGGCTACTAAGTGCCCTGTTTTTTCAGAGACACCAATAGTTTTAACACCTTTTCCACCGCGATTGGTGATCCGATAATCTTCCAAGTGGGTACGCTTACCATACCCTTTTTCAGAAACAACAAGGATGCTGGTATCCGCTTGATCAGCGGGAATAGTAACCATTCCTACTACCTCATCGTTATCATCGGTCATATTAATCCCTTTCACACCACTGGCATTTCTACCCATGGAGCGCACGGTACTTTCGTTGAAGCGAATAGCTTTTCCACTACGGATAGCCATTAAGATATCATCATTACCAGTTGTAAGTCTCGCTTCTAAAAGAGTATCCCCTTCACGCACAGTAATAGCGTTAATACCATTGGTACGCGGACGAGAATAAGCTTCGAGGCTAGTCTTCTTAATGATACCCTTCTGGGTAACCATTACAATGAAGTTATTATTTACATATTCCTCATTTCTAAGGTCTTTCGTATTAATGAAAGCCTTAAGATTATCATCTTGAGGAATATTTATTAGGTTTTGGATGGCGCGACCTTTACTCGCTTTGCTACCTTCTGGCACTTCGTAAACGCGCAACCAGAAACACCGTCCCCATTCGGTAAAGAATAGTAAGTAGTTATGATTGGTTGCTACAAAAATATGTTCTACGAAGTCGGCATCGCGGGTGTTTACCCCTTTTTGTCCAATACCACCGCGGCCCTGTTTCTTATATTCAGCTAAAGCAGTACGTTTAATGTAACCCGCATGCGAAATAGTAATTACTACTTCCTCATCGGGAATCATGTCTTCGATACTTACATCACCGCCCGCATAGTTGATTTCAGTACGACGCTCATCGCCGTATTTATCTTTAATCTCTTGCAGTTCACCTTTAATGATTTCCATGCGAAGGTCTTCTTCGTTCAGGATGCGGTTGTAGTATAATATCTTTTCTAAAAGTTCATCGTACTCAGCACGAAGCTTGTCTTGCTCTAGTCCCGTTAAAGAACGTAGGCGCATATCCACAATCGCTCTTGCCTGAATTTCGCTCAATTCAAAGCGATTTTTCAAGCGCTCTCTTGCTTCATCGGGACTACTTGAAGAGCGAATGATTTGGATTACCTCATCGATATTATCGCTGGCAATAATTAAGCCTTCGAGAATATGAGCTCTTTCTTCTGCTTTGCGCAGATCGAATTTGGTTCTACGAATTACTACATCAACACGGTGATTGATGAAATGGTAAATCATGTCCTTTACGGTAAGTTGCTGAGGACGACCATTTACCAGGGCAATGTTATTTACCGAAAAACTAGATTGTAACTGCGTGTATTTATAAAGAGTGTTTAAAACGA
>PZPB01000159.1 GCA_003045865.1 Bacteroidota bacterium
AAGTCCTCGCTCGTACCTCGCTGTGGGCTTTCCGCTGCAATCGCTAAGGCGGTAAAACAAGTCTTTGGCTTATAAAGAACAAGTTCCTATTCCCTTTAAGCTTGGGCTTGGTATCTTTGAACCTCTTTCCCATAGAATCTAATGTAATCCATGTAAAGCACGGCATGAGAAAATACTTCCTACTCTTTCTCCTAGGCACTTTTAGCGCTTTTTCACAACCAAGCCCTTGGGGAACAGGTTCCGTTTTTAATCAGAGCTTAGATAGCCTGGAAGCAGATTATACGATCACTTCGCATGTGGGAATAAGCTTTCATCTCAATAATTTTCTAAACAACTACGATTATAATATCCACATCCCTCCAAATTATAATGGCAGCGAGGCCTTTGGACTAATCACTTTTATTAATGCCGCAAATAATGGTAATTTGATTTCAAGCTGGTTGCCCGTTTTAGCGGAGAAAAAACTCATTTTAGTTGCGGGTAATAATATAGGTAATAGTGTGGCGATAGACACTCGTATTGGCGTTGTGTTGGCTGCTTGCAAATCACTACAAGAAACACTCAATATTGATAGCACGCGTATTTATAGTTCTGGCGCTTCAGGCGGTGGTCGCTCGGCCAGTCACCTCATGTTCTGCTTTCCCGAAATATTTGCAGGTATGATTCCCAATTGCGGTGCTAATTATCTTCGTCAAGTAAACCAAGACTATGAAACCCAAAACCCTAATTCGCATTACGAGTATATTTTCCCCTATACCAGCGCTCAATTCGCTTATGTAAAAAGCTTTAATCCTATTCTAGCCTATCTTACCGCTTACGATGATTTCCGCGAAGGCGACCTAATGAATATCTACCACAATGGGGCCGAACCCGATGGTTTTGAAGCTAAAATTTTAGAGATAAGCGGTAGTCATTGCAACACTAGTACCGAGCACTTCCGCGATGGTTTAAACTTCCTCGAGCATCCATTTTGGGAAGTCTTAAAAGACTCTTTCGCTATTAGCGGCCCTATTACAGGTAATGGATTTAAACTAATAAATGCGAACATCCTAAATAACAATTTGGTCTTAAACCCAGACCAAAAACCCCGCGCTTATAGCCGTAATCCCTTGCTTTGGAACGACCCCAAAGGCGCTATAATTCGTGCTTCCTTTCGTTTAGACAGTCTTAATTTCGCCGAAAACAGCACTCTCAATTTCGCCTTCTACGACTTGTTAGACAGCAGTATTTTCAATCAATCGATTGGCGATTCGCTCCGTTCAAGTACGCCTGGTTTTCTTATTAATTATCAGTTCGATTCTATCGCCCCTAAAGTTTCGGTTCTAATTAGTAGTCCCAGTAAAGGCTTTTATGGCGACACTATATTTAGTGGCCGTTTTATCGATTTCAGCGCTTCTGCTAAACAAGCCATCAAGCTCCACCTCTGGCAAGATGAATGGCGCCTTGAATTCAATCAGCATTTTGATCCTACTAGCGTTCAATCTATTAGTGCAGTGAAATTACTGGACGATCATCGCTCGCTCCGCATTAGACCTAGCACCAATGCTTTATGGGATACCAGCGATTACTCGGACGGCACCTTAATTAGTCTTTACAGCGAAAGAATCAACCCAAATCTTAATAGCAGCACTGTTGCCTTTGATTACTTTCAGATGATAAGTGCCGACACCAGTGCTAGTGCTTCTTTAGGCATAGTTAATCCTATCGATCACAATCGCTACTATAGTCTATACCCAAATCCCAATAATGGTTTTTTCTACCTCCATAGCTTAAATGCCGATCAGCTAAACTTTAGCATAATCAATAGCCAGGGAAAGCTTTGTGCAAAACACCTACACGCGGCTAAGAAATCGCAGCTTGATCTTAGGCATCTCCCGCAAGGCCTATATTACCTGCGCTCCGAGCAAGGAGATGTGCAAATTAAATTTATTATTGCCCCTTAATATCCACTTGTATTTAGCATCATGACTCATACTATCTCTAACGAATTATTCCGCCTAGGCATTCAGCAGCAAGGCGTGGAAATCTCCAGTCTTAAGTCACTTAAAACCGATACCGAATATATTTGGGATGCAAAACCTGAGATTTGGGGCAGCCATGCGCCGGTACTTTTCCCTATAATTGGCGCTCTAAACAATGGCGCTACGCAGATTGAGAATGCACTCTATGCCATTCCTAAACACGGACTTATTCGTCACAACAATAATTTAGAACTCATCGCTAAAACCGAAAATAGCCTCGAGTTTCAACTTTTGTATTCAGAAGAGACTTTAGCACTTTACCCTTTTAAATTCGCTTTTACTATAAAATATCAATTAGAAGGCAGTCGCTTAATTGTTTCGCATCTGGTGGAAAACCGCGACGAGAAAACCATGCCTTTTGCCTTAGGAGGACACCCGGCTTTTAAATGTCCTTTTAATGCCCAGGAGGATTATAGCGATTACTATTTAGAATTTACGGAAGCGGAGACCGCCTCGCGCTGGATGCTAGATGACAAGGGATTACTAAACGGTATTCGTCGCCCCTACCTAGCAGCCACGAAAGAACTAGCTCTGCATAGTGATATGTTCCATGAGGATGCCTTGGTTTTTACCGATTTAAAATCTCGCACCGTCACTTTACGTTCTCGGAAATCGCAAAACAGCCTAAAAGTTAGTTTCGCAGACTTCCCTTATCTCGGTTTGTGGGCTAAGCCTAATGCTAATTTTATCTGCATCGAACCCTGGCAGGGGTTAACCGACCCTAATGATCGTCTTTCTGTTTTTAGCGAAAAGATGGGCTTAATTCATCTGCCCGCGAGCGAAAGTTATAGGGCTGAGTATAGCATTGAAATTACGGAAGCAGGATAAACCTTTAAATAAGGTAAATCCCTTGGCTCTTAAGCACTTGCCTTCAATTTTATCAGCCCTAAACTGTTTAGCATCCTCATTATCAAATAAGTCGGATCAACTTCATGCCATTTCACGCCGAAATTGGCTCTTCCCCCGTATTTATGATGATTATTATGATAGGCTTCCCCCATCATTAAAAAGTCGAAAGGCAATAGGTTTTTGGAAGTATCCTTCACCTTGAAATTGACATAGCCATAAATGTGGGCATACCAATTAATAATCAAACCGTGTATGGGAGCCATTAGCATTATCATTGGTAAGAAGAGCCACATCCACCAAGTTGTGGCAAATTTCACAAAGAAAAGAACGTAGAGGATAATCCAAAAAGCACGCGTAAAATTGGAACTCGCGAATTGGTCGAAAGAAGACCATTGCGGAACGTTT
>PZPB01000160.1 GCA_003045865.1 Bacteroidota bacterium
AAAATAGACTTCAACAGCAGTGTTATTATCAATTTCATTAGTATTTAGGGTTTGAGTGTTAGCAAAAGTTATTTCAAAACGATTTAAATATATACCAACACTTAAAAATACTTCGTAATTACTTTCTTTTAAATTTTGGTAAATATTTAATTCTTTGTCATGAAAATAAATATCAACATCGCTTGTAATATTTTCTAAATCGTCAATTTTAATGGTTGATATACCTTCAATATTAGTTTTAATACCAATAGGGAGTACTTGATTTTTATCAAAATTGTTTACTGCTTGAATTACAAATTTATTTTCTTTAAAAACCCAAAACATGTCTTCAGCGTTGCTCTCAGTTAAAGGCGCGTCATATCCTTTTTCAATATCATTTGTAGTGTGTTCATCAACACCAGCTAATATTTGACGATGATACCCCTTTGGGGAGTCGAACATTAATCTGATTTTTTGTCTGGAATCTTCTGCAGCTGTATTCGTTTTTATGGCACTCGATTTATTCTTTTTGTTGTCTCCTTTCATGAAAAGAGAAGGGTCTGAAGCTTCTGTTTTAAAAACACGTTGGCTATTTTTAAACCTTACGTTTCCGCCAGTATCAGCAGTTACAAAAAAGCCTTGACTAACAGGGATATATTGTTCAGGGATTTTAGTGCCTTCGGCTCCCGAGGCATTAATTCTAATATCGGTAGAAACTGCAATAATACCACCCATTAATGTATAGGTAGCGTACCCACCCTGATATTCTCTTAGCGTATGTGTGTTTCCAGCAAAATGATCCCAAAAGTAAAGTGTGCCATCAATTATATTACTAGCAGCTCTACCAGCACCATCGCTTATATTATCTAAAATAAATTCATTAGCATCTATAGCTGAAGGATATGGATTTCCAATTAAATATCCGTTGCCACTAGACAGTGTTAAACTAATATCACCGTTATTTGGTTTGCCATTAAAAGCATAATTCTGTTTTTCAATAAATGAAGTTCCACTATTGTGAACACCTTTCATAGTAAACCCTTCACCTGCTAATAGATTACCTGTGCTTCTTACATGTTGCCATTGTGAATAGGTATCAGAGAGTCTGTTGGCATATTTCCAAACCCAATAGTCTGCAATTCCTAGAGGTGTTGCTCCAGGAGTTCCTGGGCTTCCATTATATCCCGATGTAAGAAAGTTAATAGACATTGTAGAAGCTGATACTGACCCGTCGTTTAAAACATCGGGTAGTGTATAGTTATTATTATTGCTAATAGTATTACTTATACCTACAGGGGAAGACCAATAATTGTACGTGTAAAAATCTCTTGTTCCTTGTTGATCACGTTCAAGTGTTCCAGAGCTGTTAGCAGCTAGTATACTTCCTTCATCTTGAAGTAATTGAGATTCTCCTATAAGATCAATGAACCCATTTAATTGTAAATAATTAGTAACACGTAAACTATGTCCAAGATTTGTTTCATCTTGAGTTCCTGAATTTGTGACAATTAAACTCGTACTAGGGTCTTGTAATAAACCAAAAACAGTAACATTTTTTGTGTCGATGGTAATATTATGAGAGATCGTTACAATATTCCAATCTACTTCTGTAGTGCCATCAATACCTATTGAGTTGGGAGATGACCAAACGCCAGCACAATAGGTCCATGGGCTACTAGCTCCGGTTGTTGCCCAATTGCCATCTTTACCTGAAGTATAAGGCAAGGGAGCTGTTTCTGCTTGATAAGTGTCGCTATTTCTTAGTCTACCTTGAGTAGACCCGTATATTGGTTGTAAATTACCGCTTACAATATCTGTGGATTGATTCATTTGATAATAGCCCTCTAGATTACTCCAAGATAAATTATTAATATCTAAAGGAATAGTTGATCCTTTTACAGTTCCGTTATTATTTTCAATTTCTTGGTTCATCATGCTTCTTAAATGGTTAGCCGTTAAGCCAACATTCCAAATACGTAATTCGTCCATCCAACCATTATAATGATTAACAGGTTTAAACGGAGAGGTCGTGACTTGATCCATAGCACCCAATAAGAAGTCTACAGTGCTTGTTGTATTTGTTGGAACTACTCCAGCACAAGAATTAACTTCTACTCCATCAATATAAAGTTTATAAATGCCGCTACTAAATGTTACGGCTACATGATACCATCTATTTGTATTTATTGCGTAGGGAGAAGCGATAGAGCCAGTATCATTCCAGTTAAAAGATAGAGTATTGTTTAACAATCTTAAATCATAGCCCGTTGAAAGGTTATTTGCATCACGTTTAGAAAATATAGTTTGTATATTACTATTTGATGCTTCAGATTTTACCCATAGTTCGATGCTAAAATTACCAGAGAAATCATAGTTGTCATTAAAGGTAATATTATCATCTATACCATCGAAATCAATAGTACTACATGCGTTTACAAAACTAACTAGTACATTGTCTTCGTCACAATTAATAGACCATTTTAAGTTGTAGGTTTCATTTTCTTGACCGTAAAACTCAGATTTAGGATTTGTAATATCGGAAAAACTTCCACCTATACCCGATACAATAGTCCAAACACCTGCACTATTAATAGGAGTAGAGGCATTTAAAGTTGTAGATATATCACCACAGGTAGGTGCTAAAAAAGTTTGATCTGCACCGGCATCTTTGGTGTATCTAATGGCAGATTCTAATAAATAGTTACCAAATAATCGTCTATCACCAACATATTCAGCTGTACTTCCCTTATTTGCCGAGTTAATATGTGACGCATGATATAAAATGGTTCCATACATGCTATTACCAAAAGCAGGTCCATAGGCAACTAAAGCAGCCTCACCTGGAGTTCTGTTGTTTCCAGCGGGTAAGTCGGCGTGTGTAGGATCATATATAGGTGCTGTTGTTGTTGTTCTCCAGCCTTCGGTAAAAGGAACATAAACATGTTCTGAATTTCCATCTTGAGCATCATGAATTTCTTCCATAAATTGCATAAGTGGATTTCCAGCAGAGTTTATATTGTATAATACGTTATTTGTGTCAAAATTTTTATCATGTGACAATATTTGATCACCAATGGCATAGCTATTTAAATAGGGATAATTGGTGCTTATGTTACTTGTTGTTACATAAGGGATTAATCCATTGTTTGACAGGAAGTTAAGTTGTTTGCCATCAGATGTTGTTAATAAACTTTCTGTTATGCTAACATCATGACATCCCATCCAAATATTACCACCATTA
>PZPB01000072.1 GCA_003045865.1 Bacteroidota bacterium
TAACGTGAGTTCGACGTAAAATTAGGCCTCAGACCTCTTGTAAATAGTGGGTTTCAAGCCGAAGTAGTGAAGCAATAGCGGGCTATTGTGAGCTACTGAGGCGTGGAAAGTCGCTTTTTAGAAGGGGCCTAAACGGATTTTCCAATAAAAATGAAAATCCTGCATCTAGCTCATTTGCTGTAGCCCGCTACAGCTGCACGATCCAGACTAGTCTTTTCCTTCCATTGAAAATCTGCGGCTCTAATTTATTGTCGAATTCACGTTAACTAATTCTGCCATTTTAAACTTTCCATTAGGTGCTGCATTTCGCCTAGCATAAACTCATTAACCGGTTGTAAGGAGTCGGCATTAGGAGTAGCATAATAGTATAAAACGCCCCTTAAGAAATGCTCCGTACTATCCGTTACAAAAAACTGCATACTGGTAGCAGCGTTGCCCTTTAATTGAAAGAGAATGCCATAAACATTATCTTCCTCATTAAGGAAAAGTTTTTCTTCAATGCCATCAGCCTTAACGGTGTGCTCGTAGGCAAGATTATGCCCCTCGGCGAGAAGCGTATCTAAATTAGATTCGGTAACCGCTTTATAGGTTAATTGTAGTGTTGCTCTTAAGTTTGGATACTTCAAATCGTACCAACAATTTTTCTTGGCTACTATTTTTGCCTGCTTGTTGTACTCAAAACTATAGGCACAAGGAATAGATGAGCTTTGATATTCTTTAGCAGGAGTCGCTATTCTAAAATAACCTTTTGGCTTAGGGCTATAATTGTTCTCACAAGAACTAAGAATGCCTAGCAAAACGGTGAACGCGAAAAAAATTCCTGTCTTAAATATCTTCATCCAAAAGAGTAACTTTAATTCGTTTTATTCTTCTCCCCTCTAAGCTTTCTACCTTAAAAAGGTAGTTTTTGAATTTGATTTCCTCGCTTACCTCAGGAAATTTACCCGCCACTTCTAAAAGAAAGCCAGCTAAGGTATCTGCTTCAGCAGTCTGCTCGGCAAAATCACTTTCTTGCGCACTTACTACCTTAAAGAAATCGGTGAGGTGAATTTTGGCTTCAAAAACGTAGGTTTTTTCGTCCAGCTTAGAATAGAACAACTCGTCCGTATCAAACTCATCGCTAATCTCGCCTACAATTTCTTCAATAATATCTTCTAAAGTTGCGATTCCGGAAGTGCCACCGTATTCGTCAACCACAATGGCCAAGTGAATTTTCCGCTCTTGAAACTCTCGTAATAAGTCGTCTATCTTTTTATTTTCCGGCACAAAGAAAGGCTCGCGCACCAATTCTTGCCAAGCAAAATTGCTGCTAGCATTAATATGTGGCAGTAAATCCTTTACGTAAAGAACCCCTTTAACTTGGTCGAAATTCTCTTCGTAAACCGGAATACGTGAATAACCTGATTCGAGAATGCCTTTCATTATTTTACCATACTCCCAGCTTATATCAACGGCTTTCACATCAATACGGGGTTTCATAATTTGGGTAACATTTGTAGAACCAAACTTCACGATACCCGCTAAAATTTTCTGCTCTTCGTCGCTACTCTCTTCGTTCGAGGTTAATTCCAAAGCTTGACTTAAGTCATCTACCGAAAGGTTTTCCGACTTATGCTGCAGACGCTTTTCGATAAAACTACTGCTGCGTACTAGTAAAAAACTAAGCGGCTTGCTTATCCGGCGCAGAACGAACATGGGTTTAGACATTAACAGTCCGAAGTTAATCGCGTTTTTTGTAGCATAAACCTTCGGCAACACTTCCCCAAAAAGCAAGATTAGAAAGGTAATTGCAAATACTTCCACTGCGATTTTCAAATTTGAAGAATCGCCAAAGTCGAAAAAACTTTCACTAAGGTAAGATGAGAGAATTACGATACCTACATTAATGAAATTGTTCCAAATTAAAATAGTGGCCAGAAGGGTCTTAGGACCTTCTAATAAATTTGTGAGCGCGTCGTGTCCACCTTTATCAGCATCTTTTAAAGTATCAAGATCACGTGGTTGTATGCCAAAGAAAGCTACTTCGGAGCCACTAACCATGGCTGAAGCAAAAAGCAAAAGCACTAAGATCGACAAAGGCACTAGACTTAGTGGCTCAAAGGGTTTTAGAATATCTAAAAGAAACAAGAAACTCGAGGGGTCAGGATCCAAATTGTGGGTTCTTGGTTAATAATCAAAAAGGTAAATCGTCCTCATCTTGACTCTGCTCTGCCGCTATATTTAGGGTAGCACTAGATAAGTTAGATTCTCCATAAGACTGAGGCTTCGCGGGAGTGCTATTACTTTGATCATTGGGACCAGCAGCACGCGAGCCTAACATAATAAGGTTATCGGTAACAATTTCGGTGGCATAACGCGTTTCCTTACTTGCTGGATCTTGCCAACTACGCGAGCGTATGCGACCTTCGATATAAACCTTGTCGCCTTTTTTAAGATATTTCGAAACCACATCCACCAAACCACCGCGGGCAATAATGGTATGCCACTCGGTCAATTCTACTTTTTCGTTTGCTTTATTGGTATAAGACTCTGAAGTTGCTATTGGAAACCGAGCTAAAGAACCACCATTATCGAAATGTTTTACCTCGGGGTCGGTGCCTAGATTTCCGATGAGTTGCACTTTGTTTAATGATCCGTTTGCCATAAATTCTAATTCTTATCAAATATAGGAATTGAGAGGTATAAATCTACCTGCAAAATTAAAAGGGCAAAGTTAGCTGTTTTTCGTCCAAGAACTTGCGCAAAGGACGGGGAAATGCCAAATTATCTAAAGCACTTATTGGCCTAAGCTCCAGTGCTTCAAAAGAGTCTAGTTTATTAAATTCCAATGCTTTAAAATACCAAACCTTAATGTAAAGACTTTGATGAGATAGTTTGTGCAGAGGCAAGGTATAAACCCGATTTAGACTCCACAATTCTATGGGCAAGTTTTGTTCAGACAAGTAGACTTGAAGCCCTTGCTCCTCTACGGCAGTGTTCGACTCTAAGAGCGGAAACTGATAAAGGCCCTGCCAAATGCCAGTAGCACGTTTTTGCACCATTACTTTATCATCCTTTTCCAGGAAGAGGTAATTCAAATAACGCTTGCGATCGTACGTTTTCTTCTCCTTAAAAGGCAGCTGGCTAACCAGATCATTTTTGTACGCAATGCAAGCAGCATTAAAAACGCAATCTGCGCAAGCGGGATTTTTAGGGACACAAAATTGGGCACCAAACTCCATGATTGCTTGATTATGGGTTGCGGGGTCTTTGGGATCTATGAAATCATCTGCCAATTTTTGGAAGAGTTTCTTGCCTCCAGTGCTATTAATGGGAGTGTTTTCACCGTACAAACGACTTAAAAAACGAAAAACATTGCCGTCTAAAACCGCTGCATTGATATTAAAAGCAAAAGATGCAATGGCGGCGGCGGTATAATCGCCCACCCCTTTTAAGCTTTTAATTCCACTTAAGGTAGAGGGGAATTCTCCCCCAAAATCTTCTACCAATTGCTTGGCACTATGATGCATATTTCGGGCTCTACTGTAGTAGCCTAGACCCTCCCAATCTTTTAAAACTTTTTCTTGAGTCGCACTTGCTAAATCTTTCACTGCAGGATAATTAGCAATAAACTTATTATAGTAGGGCAAACCCTGATTTACCCGCGTTTGCTGTAGGATAATTTCACTTAACCAAATACGGTAAGGGTCCTTAGTTTTACGCCAGGGTAAATCCCTTTTATTCCACATATACCAATCGCGAAGTTTTACTCTAAGAGATGCTAAATCCAAAATATTTGTTTTTGAGTGCTTTAGGCTATAAAATAAATCTAATTAAGCCTTTCGAGGTTCTAGAAAAGTACTTTATATTTGCAGCCCTCAAAATTAGAGTTTTAACGTAAAAAATATACACAAATGACAAAAGCTGACATTGTAACCAGAATAACAGACAAAACAGGGATGGAGAAGTCTGATGTACAGGCCGTTGTGGAGTCTTTTATGAAGGAGGTCCGCAATAGTCTAGAAACTGGCGATAATGTGTACCTGAGAGGTTTTGGAAGTTTCATTATTAAGAAGCGTGCTGAGAAAACAGGACGTAATATTTCTAAGAACACCACCATCATTATTCCTGCACACAACATTCCTTCTTTCAAGCCAGCGAAAACTTTCGTTGACTCGGTAAAGAGAAAAGTGAAAGTTGGTTAATTAGACCATGAAGAAAGGGCCCGCTATATTAGTACTGTTGGCTATCCTCGTTACTGGGGCTGTTTTTTTATTACCTAAAACAGCACAGCCAGAGGAAGTTCAATCCATTGAGGCAGAGAGTGTAGTACACGATCATAGCGGGGGGAAGGGCTTTATTTCAATAGCAGATTCGCTAGTAGATGATGCTTTAAGTAAATTAGAATCGGGTGAACTGCCTCCAATGCAAGCCGTAATGGCCATTGCCGACGTCGCAGAGAAATTCCCCGAAAATGTTAAAGCGAATTTCACCCTTGGGGTAATGAGTATGCAAACTGGGCAGTATTCTAAAGCTTTAAATCGCTTTAAAACTGTAATAGACCAAGATCCATTAAATGGAGATGCTTACTTATTGTATGCCCGTTCACAAATGTTTCTAGGAGATAGCACCGCAGCTAAGTCGGTGTTAGAAGACGCACTGGAAAAACTTAGCGACGAAAAAACATTGAAAGCCATTCGCGATGAAATGGCAAGTATTATTAACAATTAAAATTTTTGGTTATGCCAAGTGGTAAAAAAAGAAAACGTCATAAGATGTCAACTCATAAGCGCAAAAAGCGTTTACGTAAAAACCGTCACAAGAAAAAATAACAGTGGAATCTTATAGAATCTACTGATTTATTTAAGCACCTTATTACAAGGTGCTTTTCGTGTTTCTGCATAATCTTCCTATACGAGTATAGGACTAAAATATTTTAAGGTGAGTACAGAATTAGTTATTAATTCTCGTACTGCCGATTCTGTAGCAGTATCGCTACTCAAAGATGGTAAGCTATCTGAGTTACATTACGATAATCAGGTGGACTTTTCCGTCGGTGATGTATATCTGGGCAAGGTAAAGAAGATTGTTCCCGGCTTAAATGCGGCCTTTGTTGATGTGGGTTATGAAAAGGATGCTTTCCTTCATTACCACGACTTAGGGCCACAAATTAAGTCGTTGAATAAATTTACCCGCCGCACGCTTACAGGCAAACAACGTTGGTCTTTGACCGACTTTCAGCCTGAGGCCGATATTGATAAGAACGGCAGTATAGATTCTGTTCTGCGCGAAGGACATACCATATTGGTACAAATCGCTAAAGAACCGATATCTACCAAAGGCCCACGTATAACTTCAGAAATCTCCCTCGCGGGCAGATACGTCGTTTTGGTGCCTTTCTCTAACCGCGTAAGCGTTAGTAGTAAATTACGAGATAAAGAAGAAAAGGACCGTTTAAAAAGACTGGTACTTAGTATTAAACCGGGTGGTTTTGGCATTATTGTTAGGACTGCCGCCCAAGATTGTAGCGTAGCCGACTTAGATGCGGACGTGGAAGATTTGGTGGGCAAATGGAAACAATTACATCGCAATGTGCAGCGCATGAAGCCCCCAAGCAGAGCTTTGCGCGAAATGAACCGAGTATCTGCATTACTGCGCGATGTGCTAAATGATTCCTTTAACAGCATTGCGGTAGACAGCCCCGAACTCTTTAACGAACTTAAAGAGTATATGCGCTCAATCGAACCTGAAAAAGAAAAAATTGTAAAGCTCTACCAAGGACGCATCCCCATATTTGAACAATACGGCATTGAAAGACAGATAAAAAGCAGTTTCGGACGATCTGTAAGCATGGGCAAAGGAGCCTATCTTATTATAGAACACACTGAAGCCATGCACGTTATCGATGTTAACAGTGGTAATCGTACGAATTCAGATGAAAACCAAGAGGCTAACGCACTAGCAGTAAATATCTCTGCCGCCGAAGAAATTGCACGCCAATTACGCTTGCGCGATATGGGTGGAATTATCGTGGTTGACTTTATTGACATGCACCGCAATGAGAACCGCAAAAAATTGTACGAAAAACTGAAGGAGGAAATGGCTACGGATCGTGCCAAACATAAAATTTTACCTCCCTCTCGTTTTGGACTAATTGAAATTACGCGCCAACGTGTACGCCCAGAAATGGACATACAAACGCGCGAGGAAAACCCTGACGGTATCGGAAAAGTTGAAGCTCCCATTCTTATTGTTGATGAGATTGAAAATCAGCTCGACCTGATCTCCCAAAGAGATAGTTCAAAATTAATCTACCTCCACCTGCACCCCTTTATTGCGGCTTACCTTACCAAAGGACTTTTCAATAGTGTTAGAAGAAAATGGGCGAAAAAATATAGCAAGAACTTGAAAATCACTCCTCGTGATTCTTTTAAATTCTTGGAGTACGCTTTTTTCAACGACAAAGACGAGAAATTTGAGCTTAATTAATGCTTCGCAAAGCCTTTATATTAGGGGGATTTATTAATTTCGATTTATAATCAACAGCATGAAAAGAACATTAGCAATTTTAGGAGCGGTAGTATTACTCGGCTCTTGTGTAAGTAAAAAAAAGTATACTGAATTACAGGGTCAGTATCAAGAAATGGATGGTGAACTAAGTAAAACTCGTATGGAGTTAACCGCTTGCTTAGATAACCGCAAAAACGCCAATAGCGAAATTGAGTATCTAAAGAAAACGAATTATCAGCTCCTTAAAAATGTAGGCAATATGTCTACCTTAACTAAGAAAGAAGCCGAAAACTTAGAAAAATCTTTAGAACAAATTCGTGAAAAAGATATGACGATTAGCAGCTTACAAGCCGCAATTAACAAACGTGATTCTGTAACTTTTGCATTGGTTACCAGCCTTAAAGGTGCCACCGTTGGCATTAACGACCAAGACATTAGCATTAATGTTGAAAAAGGTGTGGTTTACGTTTCTATTTCCGACAAACTTTTATTTGAAAGCGGCAGCTCCAAAGTAAGCTCAGCTGCCAAAGACGTTTTGGGGAAAGTGGCGAAAGTTTTAAAATCTCAGCCTACATTAGACTTTATGGTTGAAGGACATACCGACAACAAGGCCGCTCGTAATGGTGCTCCTTTCAAAGATAACTGGGAATTAAGTACCCAACGTGCTGCCTCCGTAGTGCGCATCTTAGAAGGTGACTTCGCTATTAATCCTGCACGTATCACTGTTGCAGGTAAAGGTGAACACGCTCCAGTAGCATCCAACGATGAAGCTGAGGGTCGCACTAAAAACCGTCGCACTCGTATTGTTATTCTTCCAAAATTAGATGAGTTCTACTCACTGATTGAAGAAGGAATGGAAAAAGCAAAATAGAATTTTAAAAATTTCTTAAATAAAGGCCGTCTGTGAAGACGGTCTTTTTTTTTACCCTAATCCAAAATAGCCATTTCTTAAACCGTTTCGCCAACTTTCACATCACCGTTAAATATTGATAATTCAAAACTGCTATTCCGCTCTTAAAAAAGCGATCACAGGGCTTATGCAAAAGCCTTATAATTGGTACCTTCGAGCGAATTAAATAATTGATCATGAAAAAATATATTCTTCTTCTCTGCGCCTTAAGCTTGGGTCTTAGCGGGCAAAATGAGGTAATGACGCCCCAAAAATTGTGGGAGCTCGGGCGAGTAAGCTTAGACGCGGTTTCCCCCGATGGGACTAGCTTCGTTTACGGTGTAACCTATTATGATACCGAAGCCAATAAGGGTAGCCGCGATCTATATCTCATGTCTGTAAAAGGTGGAGAAGCACAAAGAATTACGGATCTCCCAGGAGGAGAATACGGTGCTCATTTTGTAGGAAACGACATTGCCTTTAATCACGCGGGGCAGCTACACCTTTATAAAATGGTTGATAAAACTATCAGTGCCTTAACCGATATTGAAGGAGGCATTTCTGGTGCAAAGGCCTTGAAAATGGCCAATGGAGATATCCGCATCATTTTCTCGAAGTCCTTTAAGAATTCTAAAACTTCGTCTGATCTCTACCCCGATTTACCTAAAGCAGAATTTAAAGTTATTGATGATTTGATGTATCGCCACTGGGATAGCTGGGACGACCATGAGGGATCTTTAGTATGTATTACCGATTATAAAAATTCCTCTGCTACTTCCTTCGAAATTCTTATTCAAGATAATCAGTTCGAAAGTCCTGTTCCCCCTTTCGGAGGATCGGAAAGTTATGTTATTAGTCCGGACGGTAAAACCGTAGCCTACGAATTAAAGGCTTTAAAAGGAAAAGACTTCGCTGAACAAACCAATAGCGATATTTACCTCGTTGATCTTGAAACTAAAATCACTACCAACATTAGCACTGGCATGATGGGTTATGATAAAAACCCACAGTTTTCACCCGACGGTTCTAAAATAGCGTGGTTATCTATGGCTACTAATGGTTACGAAAGCGACGTAAATGACCTTATTGTAATGGACATTAAAAGCGGTTCTAAAACTCACGTTTTAAAAACTCTTAACAAATACGACGAATTAACCTTTCAATCTTTTGCTTGGGCTAACCAAAATGAAATAGTTACCGGCGTTCCCATCGGCGGCAGCAATCATCTTTTTGAAGTGGAATACAAGAATGGTAAATTAGAGCTAGAGAGAATTTCGCAAGGCGATTACAATTACAACCATTTTGAAATTGCTAAAGGTGGTTACGTGGTGGAGCGTCAAGACATGAATAATGCTACCGAAATCTTTTTCTTAAAAGAAAATGGTAAAGTAAGCCCACTCACAAGTGTTAATAAGGCCATCTATAGCAATGTAAAAAAGAGCAAAGTTGAAAAGCGTATGGTTAAAACTACCGACGGCCAAGACATGCTTACTTGGGTTATTTACCCACCCGATTTCGATCCTAATAAAAAATACCCCACCCTGCTCTACTGTCAAGGTGGCCCCCAAAGTCAGGTATCACAATTCTACAGCTTCCGCTGGAATTTCCAATTAATGGCGGCTCAGGGTTATATTGTAGTAGCCCCTAATCGTCGCGGTTTGCCCGGATTCGGTAGAGAATGGAATGAAGCGATTTCTAAAGATTGGGGTGGACAAGCCATGCGCGATTACCTCAGCGCAATTGATGCGGTTAGTGCCGAAGCTTATTCGGATGAAAACAATCTAGGCTGCATTGGGGCTAGCTATGGTGGCTATTCCGTTTATATGCTAGCGGGTATTCATGAAGGGCGTTTTAAGAGCTTCATTTCGCATTGTGGCCTTTTCGACTTGGAAAGCTGGTACCTCAGCACCGAAGAAATGTTTTTCGCCAACTATGATTTAGGCGGACCATTTTGGGAAGAGAAAAATACTGAAACCTACAGCAAATTCGACCCTAAAGATTATGTACAAAACTGGGATACTCCCATGTTGGTAATTCACGGTGGCAATGATTTCCGCGTTCCTATTAACCAAGGGATGGAAGCTTTTCAAGCCGCAAAATTACGCGGTATTCCCGCGCGTTTTTTATACTTCCCCAACGAAGGTCACTGGATTTTAAGTCCACAGAACGGCCTAGTATGGCACGATCAGTTCTTTAATTGGTTGGATACTTATTTGAAATAAAATCCTTCCTGCTACTATTTTCCCAAACCCCGGCTAACCGTCGGGGTTTCTTTTTTACCGTTCATTCTGAAATTTCTACGGTTCATAGATTCTGTTTTGGCAAAAGGAGCTCTCCCTCTAGTTTAGCCAGCAAATCAAGATATATAAATCGCTCTATGCTACTTTTTATCCTTCTAGCGCAAAGCTTATTCGCTCAGAATACTTTTAATGCTAAGGTCTTAGATGCCAAGCAAAATCCTCTTGCGGGCGTAAACATCTATTTACTGCATAGCTAATGTAAAAATCAGGCAGTAGCTATGGCTACGAATTGTAAGGGAAATAACTAATTTGCAGCATGAGCCAAGCATCACTCCTCGATTCTAAGAAACTATTAAAATGGTTCGGCATTAATGCCTTAATCGGATTCTGTGTGTCCCTATTTTATGCAGGTGGAAAATACCTATCCGTAGAAGGTTGGGGATCCATCTGGGACGATATTCTCTACGGCTTTATGATGTTATGCGGTATTAGCATTGCCGTGGGACTAAACGAAAGGTTTTTAAACAAACATTTCCCTTGGCTGGAAAATGCAGGCCGCCGTTTGTTTTTTGAAATTTTAGGAGTAACTGTTCTTGGCTTTAGTGCATCTTATAGTATGAATGTGCTTTTTTATAGCTTCTTCGGAATGCTTGATTACACTAACTTTCCTTGGAAAACCATGGCCATTTATGCGCAATACCCCCTCTATATAGGTTATGGCGTTACCGCCTTCTTTATTTCCCCAGGTTTTCTAAAACGTCTGAAGGAACTTGCTATCCGCGCCCAAAAACTGGAAACCGAGCGTTACCGTGGCGAAGTGCGTATGCTTAAGGATCAGTTAAACCCGCATTTCCTTTTCAACTCCTTCAATGCCTTAAGCAATATGGTTTATGAAGATGCCGATCAAGCAGCAGCTTATATCCAAAAGCTTAGTAAATTTTACCGCTATGTGTTAGAAGTACAAAATGAAGATGTGGTAACCATATCGCAAGAAATAAAATTCGCACGCGACTATTGGGGCCTCCAAGAAGGCCGCTTTAGCGCAGATGCCATGGAACTGAAGATTGATCAAAATACCATAAATGCCGAGGCTTTAATACCTCCCATGATATTACAGTTATTATTGGAAAACGCTATTAAGCACAATCAGCTTAAGGAAGATTCCCCATTAAAAATTAAAATTCACCAAGAGCAGGGCTATATTTTGGTAAGAAACAATCTGCAAAAGCGCCTAAGCCCTGCCGAAAGCTCCGGAATTGGCCTGAGCAATATTAAAGAACGCTATAAGTTACTGCGCCAGAAGGAAGTAGAAATTAGTGAAAGCGCCGATTATTTTACTGTCAAACTCCCCTTAATCCTTAGCTAAAATGCAAATACTATTAATTGAAGACGAAAAACCCGCCGCCAAGCAATTAGAACGCCTATTATCCAAAGCCCTACCCGATGCTCAAGTGCATGGACCATTGGAAAGCGTTGAGGCTAGTATAAATTGGCTAGAAAATAATCCCAAGCCCGACTTAATTTTTCTAGACATCCACTTAAGCGACGGGCCAAGTTTTACTATTTTCAAGAACCGCGAGGTTGATATTCCCATTATTTTCTGCACCGCCTTCGATCAATATGCCTTGGAGGCCTTTAAGGTAAATAGCATCGACTATCTTTTAAAACCCATTGACCCTGAAGAACTTTATAAGGCCATTGCTAAATTTATAAAGTTGCGCCAAAGCCCGGTTTCCCTAGATGGGGATTTATTAAAGGAGCTACTAGAACCTAAAACCAAGAAGTTAAAAGAACGATTCGTACTTAAGCAGTCGGAGAAGCTCGTATTAGTGGAGGTGAAGGATATCGACTTTTTTGTGAGTAGCGGCGGCAGTTCTTTTCTTCAGAATAAAGAAGGCACACAGTTTATTATCGATCAAAGTCTCGATCAAATTGAAAGCTACCTCGACGCCGAACGCTTTTTCCGGGTGAACCGAGGATATTTGGTGGGCTTAAATAGCATTGCAGAGATGCAGACCTACAGTGGTAGCCGTTTACGTTTAATTTTACGCAATTGCAAGGAGAGCGACATTTTTGTGAGTCGCGATAAAACTGCCTCTTTCAAGGCGTGGCTCGATAGCTGATTGCTATTGGTTAGCCGCGCATTAAAGCCTAGCTTTGCAGGCATTTAATTATCTTTAATGAAGCTCGAAATTTTTGAGTTAAGCAATGGTATGCGCGTGGTGCATCACCAAGTAAATAGTCCTATTGCCCATATTGGTTTCCTTGTTGCCGCTGGCTCTAGAGATGAGCTGGAGCACGAGCAAGGTTTAGCCCACTATATTGAGCACTGCCTGTTTAAAGGTACCGAAAAGCGCAAGGCCTATCACATCCTCAGTCGCATGGAAGATGTGGGTGGCGACCTTAATGCTTTCACCTCTAAGGAGGAAACCGTTATTCACTGTTCCTTTCTTAGCGCCGACTATAAGCGCGCCATTGACCTAATCTCCGATATTGCTTTTCGTAGCACCTTTCCAGAGAAGGAGTGCTTAAAAGAAAAGGAGGTTATTATCGATGAAATTCATTCTTATAAGGACACACCCGCCGATAGTATTTTCGACGATTTTGAAGAGCAGATTTTCCCCAATCACCCCTTAGGGAATAATATATTGGGCACTGTGGAAAGTGTGAAGTCTTTTGAACGTCACCATATTCTAGCTTTCATCGAAAGGAACTATAGCAAAAACCGCATGGTTTTCAGTTCAATCGGTAATATTTCTAAAAACAAGCTGGAGCAACTCTTAGAACAACAAATTCAAAACCTTGAATTTAGCTCGGGCGATCGTGAAATTGTTAGCCCCGAACTTTATATCCCCAGTCAGAAGTCGGTGAGCCGTCCCGGTTACCAAACCCACGTAATTTTAGGTACGCGCGCTTACCCTTCGAAAGACGATATGATGCGCCCGATGGCCATCCTCAATAATCTTTTGGGAGGCCCTGGCATGAACTCGCGCCTGAATTTAAATATTCGCGAAAAATATGGTTTCACTTATCATTTAGAATCTTTTTATCATCCCTATATCGATACCGGTCTTTTTGGAATCTATCTGGGCACCGACCCAGGTACCGCAGATCGCACGGTGAAATTAGTAGAGAAAGAACTGCGAAAATTAAGGGAACAGAAGTTGGGCGTTTTGCAATTAAGCAAAGCGAAAAAGCAGATTTTAGGTCAATTGGCGATGGCGCAAGAAAACAATAATGCCTTGATGCTGTCCTTTGGCAAATCGCTGCTTTTCCACGATCATATTGAAAGCTTTGAAGAAATAGTAAAAGATGTAGAAAATACCACGGCCGAAACCCTAATGCAAGTGGCGAATGAAATTTTCCAGCCCGACGCTTTTAGTAATCTCTACTTCCGCAATACCGAGGTAAAGGAATAATGATTAATTAAATTTTCGTCTTAGACCTTTTTTATTTTATCCTAATAATTTAGCTCAATAACTCCCCGCAATCTTAAGTAACATGAGTTCGACGTAAAATTAGGCCTCAGAACGCTTGTAAATAGTAGATTTAAAGCCGAAGCACTGAAGTAATGGCGGCTTATAGCGAAGGAATAAGGCCCAAAAACTGCTTTTTAGAAGAGGCCTAAAAGTTCTTGTATCATAAAAATGAAAATCCAGCCTCTTACTCATTTGCTGTAGCCCGCTACAGCTGCACGATCCAGACTAGTCTTTTCCTTTTATTGAAAATATATAGCTGTAATGTCCGGTGAAAACATCCGTTAGTTGGCCGTTTTCGTCTTTATTTCCCATCGCCTTGCGAACTTTATGCATCATGGCCCAAATTGTCGCTGCAACTCCGCAGTCGATATACCCTTATTCCAGCTGGTCATCAGAAAGAGAACATATATCCTATCATGCTAAGGGAGGTTTAAGGATTCGAAAA
>PZPB01000073.1 GCA_003045865.1 Bacteroidota bacterium
GCAGATATAACCTAAATTATACCTGCTTTTGCTGAATTGTGGCCTTCTGACTTGAGCTAAACTGCTCATTATCAGTGGTTTATGTGGTGGTGCCAGCTGGAATCGAACCAGCGACACAAGGATTTTCAGTCCTTTGCTCTACCGACTGAGCTATGGCACCATTATTTTAAATTTTGTTTTTTCTAAGAACTTCGTTTCACACATTCTCTGTGTTTAACGGGGCGCAAATGTAAAACTTTTTCTTTCTCACCAAAACAAAAAAATGTCTTTCTACCTTTAAGCCCTAAATTTTTTACTGTGCACATAGTCATAGATGGCGGTAACACCCGGATTAAAGTAGCTCAATTTCAGGATGAAAAGCTCCAAAATGTAGAGATTTTCGCTAATCAAGAAGCGCTAAATATTTTTTTAAAAAAATGTCTACTTGCCCAAGCTATCATCGTTTCCAATGTTGGATCCTGGACTTTTGAAGCTTTGAACGCATTTCAGGGTAGGCTAATTTATCTCAATAAAGAAACTAAAGTGCCTTTTCAATCCTTTTATGCTAGTCCCCAAACTTTGGGCAATGATCGACGTGCTTTAGCGGCAGCAGCGCTTTATGAGTTTCCTCAGCAAAATTGTCTTGTATTTGACGCGGGCACTTGCTTAACAGTTGACTTTATTGATACGAAGGGGGCTTATCATGGTGGAGCAATTAGCCCAGGTTTAAGTATGCGCTTCGAGGCATTGCATTCTTTCACCCAAAATCTCCCTAAAATTAATTGGAGAGAAAATGCACTGCCAGCTTTAATCGGAGATTCTACCGCAAACAGTATTCGAAGTGGAGTGGTACGCGGTTATTTAGCCGAAATAGAAGGAATTATTGAACAATATAAAGAAGAATTTGACGATTTACGCATAGTATTCTGCGGTGGAGACACATCTTTGTTGCGCCCGTGGCTTAAAAATGACATATTTGCACCCTCAAATTTTTTGATTAAAGGACTTGAATACATTCTCCGATATAACCTGGAAGGCTTTAAAAAGTCTTAATTTACTCATTTTTTGCGCTTTAGCCTTTAGTGCTTCGGCTCAAACGAATTCTGTTTCTCCTTATTCTCGCTTTGGTTTAGGAGATACTTACCATCAACTTAACGCTAGGCAAGTAGGTATGGGAGGCGCAAACCTTGCGACTTACGATGCCTTAAATATTAATTTTCTTAATCCTGCTTCTTACACGGATTTACAACTAACCACATTTAATGTGGGATTTGAAGGCAGCTTGATTAATCAAATCCAAGATAATCCTTCCATAAGTGTCCGCAATAACCGTTCAGGTATGCGTAATCTTTCGGTGGGTGTACCTTTAACTAAGTGGTGGGGATCGGCAGTAGCTTTGGTGCCATATTCTTTTAAGGGCTATGAAATTAGTTCTAGCCGATCTGCTTTAAGCGATACCAACGTTAGTATAACGGATCGTTTTTCGGGCGATGGGGGATTAAACTCCATTATTTGGGGAAACGCATTTAAGGTAGCCGAGGGATTATCGATAGGAGTTAATGCACAATATGTATTTGGCTCTATCAGAGAAAATACCATTATTGATTATCGTAACGAAAGCTTTTTTGATACTCGTTTAGAAGAAGAGAGTCAAATAAGTGGGTTACTTTTCAAAGCAGGCGCAAAATATCATTATCAATTGCCCAATGATCGTTTTATTTCGGCAGGCTTGAATTTTCAAAATGCCAGTAGCCTTCAATCAGATAACCTGAGTTATCAATATACCATAAGCGGTGTTAGTCCTGTAGACACCCTTAAAGGAGGGAGTACTACGTCGGGTGAATTTAGCCTAGGAAGTGAATTTGGTTTTGGTTTGTCCTATGGTGCCAAAGCAAGTGGTGCCATGCAACCTTCTTGGGGAGTAAACGTCGATTATAAAAGCACTAATGGTGCTGATTTTCGTAGACCAGATGGTAGCGGCGCATTACTTAATGCCTACCAGCTGAATGTTGGTTCTTTTTTGACGCCTAAACAAAGTTTTAAAAAGTTAGAACGCAGCACGAACTTTTTCAGTAACGTAGAGTATAGAGTTGGTGGTTATTACGAAAAAATGCCTTTTCAACTGTCTGAAACAGATCTTTATAATTATGGCATCACTTTTGGCTTAGGTTTACCGATCAAGCAAAGATCACAGGCACCAGGAGAGTTTAAAGTAAGTACCGTAAATATCGGTGTTATGGCAGGCAGAAGAGGAAGCCTACAAAACGGCCTAATTCAAGAAGAGTATCTCAGCTTTTATCTCGCAGTTACTTTTAACGACAAATGGTTTATAGATTATAAATACCGATAATTAATACCCAAATATGAAAACGACCCTTTACGCGCTCGCTATGCTAATTGGAATGAGCGGAATGCTTAGAGCCCAAGAATATGGTGAGGACAGTGCCAAGTGCCGCGAAAACCTTTACATCTACTACGAACTAGCCAAGAAAAAACAGTGGGCTGAAGCCTACGATAGCTGGAAAATAGTTTACGATATCTGTCCACAGTCTAGTAAGAATAATTTTATATACGGTCCTTACATTGTAAATGCTAAAATTGATTTGGCAGAAGAAGCGAAAGACGAAGCCGCATTAGCTAAGTATCGCGCCCTTTTAATGGATGTTTATGATGCTAGAAATAAATATTATCCAGGTAAAGAGGGTTACGTTTTCGCAAGAAAAGCTCTTGATATGCAAAAGCAATATCCTGATAGTCTAGAAGCCATTTATAAGCTTTATAATGATGCTCTCGAATTGGATGGACCGGAGCAGAGTGCTGCTTTTTACAATTATTTCTTCGTTACTGCTGCTCGTTTGTTCAACGAGAAAATTTTCGAGGTTAATGATGTTTTTGAGGCTTATAACGTTGTAATAGAGGGAATTGAGGTTAATAGTAATGCCTTAAACTTATCCATTGCGGCATTAACTGAAAAGCGCGATTCTAATGCCGTAAAACTAAATCAAAAAGAGCAAAGCGAATTAGAAAAAGCGGAACGTGAGTTAGATCGCTACACTAAGGTAGAGTCTAATATTGAAAAAATCCTCGGACCAATTGCTACTTGCGACAAATTGAATTTGATCTACAATCCTGAAACTTTTGCCGCTAATAAGTCCGATACTCTTTGGTTAAAGCGTGCTACAAAAATGCTTCAAAAAGAACGTAGAAATGAGGAAGGCGACTTTGAAGATTGTACTGATAACCCCATTTTCTTCGATATTTCAGATGCCCTGTACAAGTTAGAGCCATCTGCGCCATCGGCTCGTGCGATGTTTGTTATGGCTTATCGCAATAAAGAAACAAGCAAAGCGGCTCAATACATTAAGGAAGCTATTAGCTATGAGATTGACCCGATTAAACGTGCGGCTGATTATGTTAAATTAGGCTCTATTTACATTAAATTAGGAAATCTTGCTTCAGCAAAAACGGCGGCACAAAAAGCAGCGGCTTTGGATAAATCCAGTGGCGATGCCTATATCGTTTTGGCCACTTCTTACGCTCAGGCAGATGGGACTTGTGGAAATAATGTCTTCGAGAAGAAAGCAGTATATTGGGCGGCGATTGATAAACTTAATATTGCCAAAAGTATTGATCCCAGTCTCACGAATAAAGTTAATAAGATGATTAGCTCCTACAAGCAACAATTACCTGACAAAGGTTTAAGCTTCCAATTAGGTCACACCGCTGGTGAATCGTATACCATAGGTTGTTTTATTAATGAAACCATTACCGTAAGTTTTTAATGCTTAAAGCATTATCTCATATTAAAAGCATCGTTTCTCTGGGAGCGGTGCTTTTTTTAATTTTCGCCTGTGAAAATGAGGTGGCTAAGGTGCAAGGCTTGGCTCGGGATGAGCGCATACCGATGGAAATACAACAAAATTTTAAATTGATGTATTCCGATAGTACTTTTCTGAGAATGGAATTAAGAGCGCCAATTGCGGAAAGCTACCCCCAGTTAGAAAACCCCCAACGTGAGTTTAAAAAGGGTATTAAGGTGCGATTTTTAGATGCGGATGGCCTCGAAAGCTCCAGCTTAGAATCTGATTATGCTTTGCAACTTATCAATAAAGATTTGTGGGAGGCACGAGGAAATGTAATCGTGATCAATAAAAAAGGGGAGCGATTAAATACAGAAAAACTATTTTGGGATAATCGTAAGGAGATAATTTACAGCGATGAGTTTGTTAAAATCACCACTCCAAATGAAATTATTATGGGAGAAGGCTTTCAAGCTGACCAAAATTTTGAAACTTACGAGATCAATCACGTATCAGGAATAATAAATATAGAAGACGACGATGCTTAAAATGTTAAGGGTAGTAGAAGTAGTATGGGCAGCCATGGCAATTTTTTGCTTGGTAGAATTTGTTCGTCTAATAAATACCGAAGGTGAGCAGAAATGGATATATGGTGGCTTTATGCTAGTTTCTATCTTTATGTTTTTCTTTAGAAGAAGAACAAGGAAGCGCTTTACCCAAATTAAGGAAGAGCGCGAAAATGGTAAAACAAATTAATTAAGTGGAGTACTTTGTCATTATTAGTATTTCTATATTCTTTTCCGCATTTTTTTCGGGAATAGAGATAGCTTTTATTTCTTCCAATCGCTTTCATATTGAGCTGGAAAACAAAAAGGGCAGCTATATCTATAAGATAATTAGCTTTTTGGTACAAAATCCACCGCGCTTTATTGCCGCTATGTTGGTGGGGAATAATGTGGCTCTGGTTATTTATGGACTTTTTATGCCACAGGTCCTTTCGCCCTATTTACCCTTAGAAAACCCCTACCTTTTATTGCTGGTACAAACGGTTCTCAGCACGGTGCTAATCTTAATTTTCGCCGAATTTTTACCGAAGGCATTGTTCAACGCAAACTCCAATGCACTGTTGGAGTTTTTTGCTATCCCCAGCGGCTTTTTTTACTTTCTATTTTATCCGATAGTTAGTCTCATGATTGGCATTAGCAATTTTGTGATGCACTATATTTTTAAAATGGAAGAGGAGGAAGGTCAAAAGGCGTTCAATAAAGTAGACCTTGATAATTATATACGCGAACGTACGGATCTAGCTGATGAGAAAGAAGAAGTAGATCATGAAATTGTAATTTTCCGCAATGCGCTAGACTTTAGCGATCGTAAGGCAAGAGAGTTTATGATTCCTCGCACCGAAATGGTAGGCATGGAAGTAAACGAGGATATTGAAAATTTGAAGGCTGAGTTTATAAGTTCAAACTTGTCTAAAATATTGATATATAAGGACTCAGCCGATCATGTGATTGGCTACGTACACTCTTTTGAGCTTTTTAAAAGGCCAAAAGATATACGAGCAATTCTTCGTCCTGTGAGCTTTCTTCCCGAAAGTATGCCCGCCCATGAAACCTTAAAACTTCTAATTAAAGAAAAAAGAAGTATTGCGGTGGTTCTCGACGAGTTTGGGGGAACGGCGGGCTTGGTTACGGTAGAAGATGTAATCGAAGAGATTTTTGGCGAAATCGATGATGAACATGATGTCGAAGAAAATGTAGAAAAACAGATTTCGGATAACGAATTCATTTTTTCGGCGAAAATTGAAATTGATTATCTCAACGATAAATACCAATTGACCTTACCGGAAGATGATAATTACAATTCATTAGGCGGTTTAGTAATCAATTTATTGGAATCCATCCCCGAAAAGGGAGAAGAAATTCGCATTGAAAATTATATCCTTAAAATGGAAGAGGTGAGTAACTCTCGCATCGAAACCATCCGCTTAAAGCGCAGTGATAACGATTAATTTAGAGTCCTTTCTTACGAATTTCATCGAAATTACGAACCAATAATTTATTGGCCAAGCGAGCATTGTAGTCGAAATTGCCGTCTTGCATTTCTGGTAACATCTCTTTAGCAAACTCCATCACATTATCTTCTAGTTTGTTCATATAGCTTTGCGAAGGCTGGCCAGTAACGGTGCAGGCAACGCTAATACGCTTAAAGGTAATTAAGTAGATTTTATAGCCATTAAAGTCTACCCAATCAATGGCTTGACTATTACGTAATATAGCGTCTTCCACCATACGACGAATCGTATCTAACATTAATGAGGTAACTTCATTGTTATCGCTTGAATACTCGCTTAACATACCGATCAGGCTGCGATTTTCATTCTCAAGTACAAATACGTCACTTAGTTTCACTCGTACATCTTCTTGAACTTTAGACTCAATTTTTTCGCGATAAAGATGGGTGGGATCTTTATGCTTATTTACTTTCCCGAAGCCTAAATTATTTTTCATGCGACTAAAACTAGAGCTGAAAAATTCCGACATCATATTGTGAAAAACAGGACTCAGAGTAGCTTGAATTCTTTCTGGATTCTCTTCGATTTCCTTCTCTAAGGTTTGATAAAACAAGTGACCAAATTCCTTGGGGAAATCTCTGCGAAAGCGCATAAACCAGTCAATTAAGATGGGCTCCATATTCTGCTCGAGCTTCTTGCGAACGGTAATTTCTTTTCGAACGGTTTCAATCTCGCTAATGGTATCATCCGCTTGTTGACGTTCTTCACGAATTAATAAGTCTTTAAGAATTTCTAACGAACTGGGCTTCTCACTCATCTAAAAGTTGGCTTAATTTTTTCAAAGTTTCACGTAAGGCCTCTTTTTTAGAGATGTCCTCAGTGCGATTGGTAAGCTGACGCTGAGTTAAATCGTACATGGCATCTAATTTAGCTTCCATGCGGATATTGTTTTTGTAAATTTTACGCTCCAAACGATCTGCAATTTCCTTTATTGCGGCAGGCTCACTCGGGTTATTTTTAATCTTGTCATTTAAGCTAAGCTCAACGTCGTTTAACCTAGAGCTTAAGCTTTCAAATAATAAATTCACTTGATCAGCCCTAACGCTGCCGCCAAGTTGTTCTTCCGCTTTACTAAGTCTATTTTCTATAGTGGAGGTATGGGCAATGCTCTCACGCATAAAAGAAACAACATCATTTTCCAATACTTTTTGAAGGCCATCATATTGCTGAGTCAGTTTTTTACGATCGTCAGCAGCGTAATCAAATCTTTCGTTCACACGACCGGTTAAACGCTCTAATAAATCTTGAACATCATTTTCAAAGTTATTTTGACGTTCTGAAATGTTATTTTGGAATTCTAGGTTTTTACAGGAACCTTGGTTTCTTAAGGACTTAATTTCTTCTTCTAGGTTAGCGAGACGATTACTAACTTTTACTTGATCCTGCGCACTAACGCTATCTTCTAATTCGCCTAGACGATTTTCGATTTTTGAACTAAAAGCGACTTGACTAGCAGTAATTTTTTCTCTAAAGGCATTAACCTCTGCTTTTAGAGCATCGGCCTTACCATCTACCTCATTGTTAATATTTAATTCAACCTGGTTGAAACGTGGCTCTAAATTACTTACTAATTCTGCCGTCGCTAATTTACCTTCTTTCTTGGCATCAACAAATTCTTGAATAAGCTTTTCAACCTCAGGATTTAAGGAACTAGTAGTAGGAGCGGAACTGTTGTTTCTCAATTTTAGAGAAGCCATTTCTTGGTTGAGTTCTTCTACAATTGATACTAAGTGGCTGTTGGAGCTTTCTACACGACGACTAAGACCACGGAAACGATTTTCGATTCTTTCAATCTGATTACCAACTAGAATTTTTTTGATAGCATTTAATCTTTTATCGTCTGCAGATTCATTCTGTACGATGTCTGGGGTGCTTTCTAATCCAATCTCTTTAGTGTCCATGTCTCATTTGCGATTTAAAGTCTCTACAAATAAAGGACGCTTCCTTACCACAGCCCCTGCTTATTCGATAATTGGTAAAATTTGGCGGATTAAACTACATTTCTTCATAAAAGATTGCATTGAGTGCCATAAATGTCAAAGCTTTTACCACAACAATTGTATATTCGCATCCTTAATTTTCAAAGCTTAGAATCAATGGCTACATTAGAGCGTATAAGACAACGTTCCGGACTTCTTCTCATCGTTATAGGTTTAGCGATGCTGGCATTTATCTTAACTGACCTTTTAGGTTCAGGTAATTCTATGTTACGCAATAATGCTAATGTAGTAGGTGAAGTTGACGGTTCTGAAATTGACATTAGAGATTTCAATATTAGAATGGATGAGCGTTTAGCTTTAATTCAGCAACAAAATCCACAACAAGCAGCTGGCATTAGCCGCATTATGCTGGCAGATCAAATTTGGAGAGAATATCAAGAGGAACTTCTTCTAGGTGCAAATTATGAAGAATTGGGTTTAGCAGTAAATGACCTAGAATTATTTCAACGCATCACTAAAAATCCCCAAGTTCGAGGACAAGAGGGTTTTAAAGATAAGGTAACGGGTAAATTTAGTACCGCTCAATTAAAGCAGTATATCCAAAATATTGAGGATAATGTAAATAACGATCCTCAGGCTACAGCGGCTTTCCAACAATGGATCAACTTCGAAAATGGCACTCGTGAGGAAGCTTTACGCAATAAGTATCTTTACGCAGTACGCAAAGGTTTATATATGCCTTCTGCTTTAGCTAAAGCTGATTACAAACGCCGAAATGATTTAAGCACGATTCAATACTTAGGTTTAGAATATAGTTCTATTGCTGATTCTACCTTAGAAGTTAGCGATAGTGAATTGAAATCCTATTATAAGAAAAATAGCGACGACTTTAAAAGCGCAGGTACCCGTGATATTGCTTTCGTAAACTTCCCCGTACAACCCTCTGCTAAAGATCGTATGGCTTTGCAAAACGAGTTAAAAGAGTATTTAGCGGATCAAATTATAACCGTAAGAGGCAGAACCGACACTTTAGTAAGTTTTGCTAATACGGACGATGATTCTTCCTACGCGGTAGGTCGTTCTGATTTAAATGTTACCGCTGCTTTCTACGAGAAAGAGGCTTTAACTTCTCCTATGGATTCCATCTTATTCGAACAAGAAAAAGGCTTTATTTACGGTCCTTACGAAGAAAATGGCGTTTATGCCTTAGCTAAGATTAGTGATATTGCCTACGTTCCAGATTCGGTTCAGGCCCGTCATATATTATTAAGTTTTCAAGGTGCTGGTAATGGACGCTCAGAGTCTACGCGTGCACCTCAGGATGCTAAAAATCTAGCAGATAGCTTGTTAAAAGTAGTAAGCGAGGATAGCACTCAGTTTGGTGCATTAGCTAAACAATATTCAGATGATCCAGGTTCTGGTGCAAAAGGTGGAGCTTTAGGTTGGTTTAGCCAAGGACAAATGGTGGCTTCCTTTAATAAGTATTGCTTCTTTAATGAAAAAGGAGATATTGGTCTTGTATTTTCTCAATTTGGTTTCCACATTATTCATATTCAAGATCAAAAGGGTTCGAATAAATCTTTGAAGTTGGTTAAAATCCAACGTCAAATTGAAGCAAGCGATGTTACCCGTGATAGCATTTATGATTTAGCAAGCAAGTTTGCTGCTGAGGCTAATGCCGAAGGGGCTGATTTCGCAGAAGTTGCTTCTAATTTAGGATATAACCCTCGTCCTGCAGCTAATATCGGCGTATTCCAAGAGAGTATATTAGGAATAGGTCAAAACCGTGAGGTGGTGCGTTGGGTTCACAATGAAGAAACTTCTTTAGGTGCTATTCAATTATTCAATCAAGACAACAACTCTTTCCTTGTAACTCAGTTAACCCAAATTCAACCCGAGGGAACACTGCCTTTTGAAATGGTTAAAGAAAGTATTGCACCTTTAGTTCGTAAAAAGAAAAAAGGCGAAATGTTAAGCGAGAAACTGAAAGCGGCTCAAGCCAGTCAAAGTGATTTTGCAACTTTAGCTACCGATTTAGGAGTGCAGATTAAGAATCAAGGAATTAATTTCTCTACTTCTAATTTAACCGGTTTCGGTAACGAACCGAAAATTATAGGAGCTGCAACAAGCTTAGCTTTAAACACTACTTCAGAGCCAATTATTGGAGAAAGAGGTGTTTATTTAGTAAGAGTAAGCGCTAGAACAGATGCTGAAGAATTAAGCAGCTACGAGTCTGAGCAAATTAGAATTGAAACTGAAATGGTTAATTTAGCCGCTCAGAAAGTATTCGAGTCGATTCAAAACTCGGCGAAGATTACAGATAATCGTCCTAAATTTTACTAGACCGAATAGTCTTTGTACTAAGCCACCCTTTTTGGGTGGTTTTTTTTTGGAAAAAATCTACTCTTTTGCTCAAAGCGGAATAAGCTTAGTTATTTTTGTGATCGCATAAAAAATTAGAATGAAAAAAGTATATCTATTCGTACTCAGTCTTAGCATTTCTTTCAGTGCCTTAGCGCGCGAAGGAATGTGGCTGCCGCAGCTTTTAGCGCAGCTTAATTACTCAGAAATGCAACGCATGGGCTTGCAAATAAGCGCCGAAGATATTTACAGTGTAAATCAGTCTTCTCTCAAAGATGCAATCGTTCATTTTAATGGAGGCTGCACGGGCGAGCTAATTAGCAGTAAAGGATTATTGCTTACCAATCACCACTGTGGTTTCAGTATGATTCAATCGCATTCTACTTTAGAAAAAAACTACCTGAAAGATGGCTTTTGGGCGATGAACGAGAGTGAAGAACTTGCGAATCCTGGTGTATTTGCTTCTATCGTAAAATCATTAGAAGATGTTACTAATCAGGTATTGGAAGGGGTGGATCAAAACTTATCTGCCGAAGAGCGAGAAAAAGCCATGGCTGCCAATATTAAAACCATTTTGGCCGCCGAAAAGGAGAAAAATCCCAAGTTGGATTTTGAAATTAAAGACTTTTTCTACGGTAATCAATACATCCTTATTAGCAAAGCCATTTACCGCGATGTGCGTTTGGTGGGGGCGCCACCGAGTAGCATTGGAAAATATGGTGCTGATACCGACAATTGGGTTTGGCCTCGTCATACAGGAGATTTCTCAATTTTTCGCGTGTACGCAGATGCGAATAATGAAGCGGCCGAATATGATGTAAACAATGTGCCTTATACGCCAGCACAGCACCTAAAAGTAAACATTGCGGGTACTGATGATGGTGATTTCACCATGGTTTATGGTTATCCTGGTAGCACACAGCAATATTTACCCGCTTCTGAGGTAAACAATATTATTAGTGAATATAATCCTTTTCGTATTTCCATTCGCGATGAAATTTTAGCGATTTTGGATGCAAAGATGCGAGTAGATGAGGCCACTCGTTTAAAATACGCCAGTAAATACGCACGTATCAGCAACAGCTGGAAAAGATGGAAGGGAGAAATTATTGGAGTAGAGGCAACCAATGGAATTATTGAGAAACGCAAAGAAGAAGTGCGCTTTACCAAGGCTTCGCGCAAAATTCCCGCTATTGCCGAGTATGAGCACTTAGTCCCCGAAATGGTTATTGCTTATGAAAGGCGCGTTCCGCTTTATTTAGAGCGCTATGCTTACATCGAAGTGGGATATTACGGCTTGGAAAGCTTCCGTCATTTATTGGCTTATTCTAACTTGGTAGGCTTAACAGAGAAAGGTGCTTCCGCAGAAGACTTACAAAAAGAAGGGGAGCGTTTGGCTTTGCGCTTAGAAGGTTTTATGAAGGACTATGATGCAGCCCTGGAAGCTGAAGTGGCTCAGAAAATTTTACCTCTTTATTTAGATGCGATAAAAACGGATCTGCCCGAAATTATTGAGGAGCTTAAATCTAAAGAGGCCAAGGCAAGAGCTAAATATATTTCTAAGTTGTTCGCTAAGAGTCCATTAGTGGATGCGACTTTTAAAGATTTATTAACTAGTGATCCAGAAAAAGCAGCCAAGATTGTATTAAATTCAGAGGCTTACCAATTAAGTATGGCCATGTATAAACACTTTATTGCTGTTTTAAATCCAGCTGTGGCAGATCAAGATGCCGAAATTGAAAAACTTCAAGCTACTTATGTAAAGGCTTTGCAAATTGCTTTTCCAGAACAAGCTATGTATCCTGATGCGAATAGTACTTTAAGAGTATCCTACGGAACAGTAGAGCCTTATGAAGCGCGCGATGGAGTGGAATATGAAAGCCGTACTTATTTAGAAGGGGTGTTGGAAAAATATGTTCCGGGAGACTATGAGTTTGACCTACCCTCACGCTTAATTGAATTACATAATAGCAAGGATTATGGCCCTTATGGGGAGAATGGTAAAATGCCCGTTTGTTTTGTGGCTACCAATCATACCACGGGTGGTAACTCGGGCAGCCCTGTTTTGAATGCTTATGGTGAGCTGATCGGTTTAAATTTCGATCGGGCCTGGGAAGGGGTAATGAGTGACATGTACTTTGATACCCGTCGTTGTCGAAATATTATGGTAGATCTACGCTACGTTCTTTTTATCGTTGACAAATTTGCGGGAGCAGGCTATTTAGTGGATGAAATGGATTTGGAGACAGAAAGCGTTGCGAAACGCGTAGCCAAAACCGAGGCTTTAAAAGCCGAGCAAGAAAAACAATTAGCAGAGTAGAATTCTAAAATTTGGGCTGAGAAGTCCATTTCCAATCGGAATATTTTAAAATAAAAAGCGGCTAGGATTTATCCTAGCCGCTTTTTTTTATCTCTTTTAAGGAGTAAGAAGATCCAAAAGGTTTTTCTCTAAGCTCGCATAGTCTTGATAGCCACGCGCAATTAAGTAAGCTTTATCCTTATCTTGCAAAATAACAGCGGGAAAACCGCTAATACCCCATTTGCGGACAATGGCAAATTCTTCATTAACGAGTTCTAGGCGATCTTTATCTACCATTAATTTCATAAAGTCTTCGGCATTCATGCCAAAGTCTTCAGCACAATGTCCATAGGTTTTAGCCGACGCAGGTTCCAGCCCCTCTCGGTAAAAAGCTTCTTGCATACGACTGGCAAATTGTATGGCATTATCAGGCTGATAAGTTCGGAATGCAGCTAAAGCCAAAGCTCCAGGTAAAGAGCTTAAAAGAGCTTCTCCTTTTTCTTGTAAAGCATAAAATTCAGGACTAAAAGGTTGTCCGCTCATTTCTTCAATACGATTAAATGTATTTACTATATCTGGGGGTAAATCACCTATGGGTCCTTCACGGTCGCCGATAACCATTCCACCCGACATTACACGAAAGTCGATGCGATCTTTATATTCTTCCTGCAACTTTTGGATGTTAGCACTAAAGCCATAACACCAACTGCACAGAACATCAAAAACATAGTATATAACTGGTCTCTCCATTATTTATTGAAAATTAGTGGGTTTTATTTGCTTAGTGCTGATATTCAGTATTTAAAAATATTAATATTTCTTGTGTATTAGCCTTAGGGGAAACTAGAATTTGATCTTTAAACGAAGTCGCAAAGTACTAAAGTACTATCAAAGCCATAAGGGTCTTTTCTTAAAAGAAATTAGTTTTTAATTCTGTTAAAGGGCGGTATATGAACGCAGCAAGTAGGCACACCAAGGGCTCAAGAGACCTTGAATTCGGTCTTTATTTAGATTCGGAAATGATTATCAATCTGCATGGATATGAAAGGCTGGCGGCCTTGAAAATCATGCAAAGGTCATTTAT
>PZPB01000074.1 GCA_003045865.1 Bacteroidota bacterium
TGCCATTAAGTACAGCGAAAGTTTAAAAGCATAAGATGAAATCAAAGTTTGATATAAATACCGTTGTAGGTTTTCTCCTAATTGGAGCGATATTTCTCTATTTCGGTTATTTTTCGCCAACTACGCCTGTGGCGGCGGATGAGGCAACAATGGCTAATGATAGCACCACTACCGAAATTGTAGCGGAAGAGAGTGTTAGTTTAAATACAAATGGCAGCAATCCTCTAGCGGCTTTAGCCCAGGATAGTATAGCCTTGAACACCGATACCTTAAAGTATTTAAAGTATCAGTTAGAGTTTGGCCCCTTTGCCCAGTCGATGCTGGAGAACGAAGAGACGAAGACCTATAGCTTAGAAAATAATTTGCTGAAGCTAAGCTTCTCTAATAAGGGAGCCCAGTTAATAAAGGCCGAATTGAAAGACTTTCAGACTTATGATTCTTTGCCTTTAAACTTAATTGATTCCAACTCCAATTTTAGTTTGCTTTTGCAGGATGAGCGTCTGTACAATACCGCCGACTTAAACTTTAAGGTAATTGATCATACAGCCAATACTTTAAAATTTGCGCTTCAAACTGATGCGGGAGCAAGCCTAGTATACGAGTACAGCTTAGCAGCCGATGCGTATATGGTAGATTGGTCGGTGGAGACAAACGGCATGGCTCCTTTATTGAAGCATGATCAGTCGGAACTCATCTGGGAGCTGCAAGCGAACCGCCACGAAAAAAACCGTGAGAATGAGATTACCCGCACGGAAATGCAGTATCAATTAGCGGTAGATGAGGATGTTGATAATTTTAATAGCACTAGTGCCGACGAGGAGTTGGTGGAAGAGGCTTTAAACTGGGTGGCTTACCGTCAGCAGTTTTTCACCACTATTTTACAATTGAAAGGAGCGAGTTTTTCGAAAGCCGCTTTAGCCATTCGTCCTCTCGAAGACGAGGGGCACACCAAGTATATGGCCAGTAGCATTAGCTACCCTAGCAAAGCCAGTGGCGAATTAGACTTAGAGATGGGTTTGTATTTAGGGCCCAATAAATATGAAATTTTAAAATCTTACGATGCCGGTTTTGAGGAGCTTATTCCTTTGGGTTGGGGTATTTTAGGTTGGATTAACCGCGGTATTGTTTTAAATATCTTTAACTGGTTAGAAGCGTATGGCTTAAACTACGGATTAATCATTTTAATTATCGCCTTGATTATTAAGATGATATTATTCCCATTAACCTACAGTTCTTACCGTTCTATGGCGAAGATGCGGGTATTAAAGCCGGAAATTGACGCTCTGGCCGAGAAGCATCCCGATGCCATGAAGAAGCAACAGGCTACTATGGAACTGTACCGCAAAGCAGGAGTTAGTCCTTTGGGTGGTTGTTTGCCGATGCTTTTACAGTTTCCGATATTGATTGCGCTCTTTCAGTTTTTCCCCGCTTCCATTGAGTTAAGGCAACAGTCTTTTTTATGGGCCACGGATTTATCTACCTACGATTCAATTTATGATTTGCCTTTTACTATTCCCTTTTACGGCGATCATATAAGTTTATTTACCCTATTAATGACGGTTTCTACTCTGATTTATACCTATATGAATCAGCAGTTAACAGGATCAGCGCAAACGCAGCAGTTTCCGCAGATGAAGTATATCATCTATTTAATGCCGATTATGTTCTTAGGGGTATTTAATAATTATGCATCAGGATTAAGTTATTATTACTTTGTGGCCAACGTAATTACTTTCAGTCAGCAGTTTGCCATTCGTTCCTTTATTGATGAGGATAAGATTAAGGCAAAAATCGCTGAGCGCAAGGAGAAGCCACAGAAGGAAAACCGCTTGATGCGCAGAATGCGTGAGGTACAAGATCAGCAAAACCGTCAGCAAAGACGCACCAAATAGCATGAAGTTCAAGCTCTTAGTTTTAGTAGCATTTAGTTTAAGTTTCACGGCTTGTAAATACAATGCCGCGCAGCTTTTGGCTAAGGCAGATGCTACTTATATCTTAGAGGTTGAAAGTGGCGCTTGTTATGGTACTTGTCCTACTTATACTTTTCGCTTAGATGAAAATCGCAATTTAGAATTTAAGGCAGGCAGGCATTGTGCTATCGAAGGAGACACAACCCTTGCGATTAGCGAGGAGGACTATCAAAAACTAAAGGAGAGCTTAATTAACAAAGGCTTTTTTGGAATGGACTCGGTGTACGATTATGAGGAGATGATGGATGTACCTAATTATATTATATCTGTTATTGATCCTAAAGACAAGTTTAAAACCCAAAGGGTAAGAGGTCGAGTGGAATATCCCGATGAATATGGAGATTTGAAAACCGAGATTGGCGAATTGTTGGTGAAGTATGGGATGCTTGGTGGTTAGAAGTTAGTAGTAAGTATTTATTAGCTAGTAGTTTTTCGGAAATAATAGGTGCTTCTAGCTTCGAAGGTGAAGCGGAAATTCGATTTTAATCGGCTGTAATTTAATGGAAAGAAGTGGATTGCGGCGATTGAAAATTCAATTGTAATTTGTGGATGAAAACAAGAGTTGCAGCAGCTAAGTATTTTCGGTATTCAGGTGTTTAGTTGTAATCATCATTTTGAGTTAACCTTCCCAACAAAAATTTCTATTCTAGGCTTAGCCATGACCCAGAATGGGTAAGGTATTTGTAGAAAAACGTCATCCTGAGAGAAGAGTTTTAGGTTTTAAAACCAAGAAGATTTGATGACAGGTAGCGAGACCCAAGACTAAAAGACTCAAGACTCAGTTTACAGTCTCAGCAAAATAGGTGACAGGTGGAAGTTGCTTATTATTCATTACATCAAGCAGGGAAGTAATCGATACAGCACCTTACAAAGAGCTATACCAGATATTAGCCGCCAAACTTTGACCAATAAACTCAGAGAATTAGAAGAGGATGGTATATTGGATAGAAATGTCGATGCTCAAGTTCCTCCAAAAGTTGAATATCAAATCACTGAACTGGGATTGAGTCTAAGTCCGATTATTGCAGAAATGAGTAAATGGGGATTAAAATTTATAAGGCCTAATGAACACAAAAGATAAGAACGGCGCAAACATATTGTATTGCGGATAGCACCCTTCGGGATACTACGGCACCATACACGAAACGTTGTCTGTTATTCCCCACATAAGCCCCTCCGAAGCTGATGAAGAAAATGTATCACTTACTACTGAGGCTAACCAATTTCTCCTACTAGCTATAAAATCACAAAAAACTAGATAATAGTAAATTATGGTTTGAAATTTTTACTTTTCATAATTTTAGACCATCACAGAAATTTAATTAATGATAGAAGTTCAATCACTACAAAAACAATTAATCGAAAAGCATTCTTTTACAGAAAAAGAGGCCGAATTTTTTGTTTCTCATTTCACAGAACGAAAGGTTAAAAAAAGACAATTCATTATACAACCTGACTTTATTGCCAAGTACCGTGTTTTTGTTGTTAAAGGAACATTTAAAGCCTATGTAATTGGTAATGATGGACAAGAAAACACGATTTCTCTTGCGATGGATGGTTGGTGGATTTCTGACCCAAATAGTTATATCTATCAAAAACCTGCGACAATGTTTGTGGAAGCATTGGAAGAAAGCGTAATACTTCAATTAGACTTTGAAAACGAGCAGCTACTAAAAGCCCACAGCCATAAATTTGAAACTTTTTTTAGAACTGTAGCTGAAAGAGGCCTTGCATTTATGCAACGTAGGATAATAGCTAGTTTAACACTAACTGCCGAAGAACGCTACGAACAATTTGCTGTAAAATATCCTGATTTTTTACAACGCGTTCCACAATTCGCAATTGCTTCATATTTGGGTATGACAACCCAATATCTTTCTCGTATTAGAAAGAAGCAAACTAAAAGTTAAACTAGTTTCACGTCATTTATTAATCTAGTAGATTTTTAAGCTTTTCAATTCCTCAGAGCTTTGCATTATTAATTTAATAACAAGCAGACACAGGGATGTCTTGATTTTTTACCATAATTTTTTAATCATGTACAGCTTCAAACAGAAGGCGATAATGATGATTATCTGCCTCCTCACTTTTACTCAAGTAATGAAGGCGCAGGGAAACTCGAATCTATTACTGGCATGGAAACATATCTTTAATCAAGATCAGCAAAATAGGGGACCAAATGCTAGTGTTTCAATCGATAGTGCAAACCTCATTAGTGTATGTAAACTTATTGATAAATATGGTTATCCAACAAAAGCTGAGTTTAGTAAGTATGCTAATGCACCCTGGCTGGTTTGGATTCATTCGAGAAGTTATAAGCAAAAGGAACTTACCTTTAAGATGATTCAAGAAGGGTATAAAAAAGAAGAAATAACAGATGAACAGTATTTGAACTATTTCTTACGTTCTCTCTATCATTATAAGTTTTGTATTTCTCCAAAAAGACTTGAGCCTTCAAAACAGAATATTGAAAAAAGGCTTCTAGAGATCAATCCAAGAGAATATGAATCGTTTTTATATGATAGCATAAAAGAGTCACTTGCATCAGTTCTAAAGTATGATGACTTAATAAATAAGAAAATTATAGGTAAATGGGGCAGTTCCCGCGACGCCAACGGTGCCAGATATTTAGTTGAAATAATTGAATTTAATAATCGCTTGTTCTTCGTTAAAAAAACAGTCGAGCCACTCTTATATGAAATTACAGGTTTTAAGGAGAGTCAAGCTGATTGTTTCAATTATTATCTAAAACATACTGTTCACGACGAGTATCTGGAACTTAACACTAACGGGACCTTGAAGTTAAAAAATGAAAATGAAACTTTTATGGAATACGGATCGACTGAGAAGTAAATTGATTGAACTGCAAAACGCAAAACGGAATATAGGTTAACCGCTAACAAACGATATAGCATATGCCTCTAAGTAGATATTTGAAACTAATCTGCAAAGCTTCTAGATGGCAGACATTAAAATAGTTCAGAGGCACATACCATATCTGACCGCTATACTCCATTCCCCGCATAAGTCCGTCTGAAATTGATGTAGAAAAGGTATGCATTTCTGCACAAGCTAAATAATTTCTCTTACTAACGATAAAATCACAAAAGACTGAATAATAGTAAATTATGGTTTTGTAGTTTTACCGTTAGTCAGAATTGAAAAGGTGATTTATGAAACAGAGTTTACTTTTACTGATAGCGGTAATTTTGGCTATTTCTTGCCAGCCATCTGCAAAAAAAAGAGCAAAACAGGTCTCCATTAGGCCCGCAAAGAGAAATTATTATTCATGATAATTCATTTATTCTTGATCAGGTAGGAGATAGCATTTTCTATGAGATAGGGACAATATTCACTCCTGAAAATAGGTAAAAATCAGATAGTCGGATGATAGGAGTAGGGTTTTTGCGATTACATTCGAAAGTTAAAGAAACAGTCGCTTCGCCTATTTTTTCTCATCCTGGAGGTCCGGGTTATTCATTTGTTGAAGGATTTAAAAACCAAAAAGGAAGAATCGAAGACTATTTTTTGGATATAGCTGAGTTTACCAATTTTGCAGACGTTGTTTTGGTTGATCAACGCGGATATAGCAAGTATGGAGACGTTTTAAAAGCGACTTACCACAGGCAAGAAAATCCATTGCCTTTGGCTAAAAAAATAGCGCAAGACAAGCCATTTGCGATAGAAACGACCGAGGCTTTTGCAAAAACGGAGATAGACCTCAGTGGATACACTGCTATTGAATGTGCTTATGATGTTAATGAATTGCGACAAGCCCTCGGCTATGAAAACATATGCCTTTATGCTTGGAGTTTTGGCTCGCAGTGGAGTTTTACACTAATGCGTTTATTCCCTGAAACTATCACTCTTGCCGCACTCTCAGGCATAGAACCCATCAACAACGAATTTGATATGCCCTCAGATGTTATGACTGCTATACATCGGATTTGGAAATATATTGCTGAAGATGAACGGTTTACTCCTCATCTCCCGGAAGGGGGAATGACTGAATTAGCTCAGTTAGTTTTGCAGAAAGTGGAACAAAATCCTATTGTTGTCCATGAGAATATGACAATCGGCCCGACTGATATTCCTTAGACGAACCCGTCGGTCTTGCTAGGGATCTATAATGAAGATAAAGCCCTTTATTTAGATTGGTTTAAAAAGCGTTACACCATTCGGTCGAATGAAAAGAACTTGATTGGATTGTTGATTAATTCGCGTTTGGGCGTAACGAAGGAGCGTGAAAAGCAATTATGGGAAGATACGTCTTCTCGGTATCTTGGTCAAAGTAAATACGCTTCTCTCTTAGCGACTAAGGATATTTGGCCTACTCCTGATATAGGTGATCAACTGCGAAAGCCTATTCCGAGTAGTACACCCTTTATTTTTCTTCAAGGTGATTGAGATTTAAATACCCCGGTTGAGAATACTTATGAAATTGCTCCTTATTTCCCAAATAGCCATATTTTAATTGCGGAAAGGGGTGGTTATGGTGTTTTTGGGTCTATTAAAAATGAACATGAAGCGGTTTGTTTTGAAGTAAAAGAAATCCTTAAAACTGGCGATATGGAAGGAATGGCGAGAAAAGTTCAGGTTAAACCTGCCATTTCATTTAGCGCCCCTTATCCTTCGGGAAGACAGAATTAAGATGAGAGATTTTTGGCTGGTAAGAATGGGAAGTATTCCCTGCTAAACATGATATTACAAATTAAATTTAGTTTTATCGCGATGATGCAATTACAGCGCTTGGACTTTAGTTGGTTGGTCGCATTAGATTCTATCGAGATGTCGCAGCTCTGGCGCTCAGAATATGGCAGGATCAATTGCAATTTGCAGTATAAGCATAATAGCTTCGGCAGCAGTGCTTTAGCAGTAGTAACATATAAGAAAACTGAAACAAGCTGCGGATTTTCGGTATTCTAACAGATAGTTTGAGGGCTTTTATTTGAGTGGAAATCATTCTGTTTTTTACCGAATTGTAAAAAATCCCGCAGGGATGAAACTATAGTAGAAACCTTGCTTATTAGGCTTGAGCCAGAACCCTGAAAGGTTGAAACTAATATCGTATTGGGCTGAATGCCAGATTTAATAGGGAAACAAAGCGCTGTAGGTGCGACATCTCGATTTAAAAATATGAAATTTTAGACCGCTTTGAGTATTAAGAGTCGCATTTGGTGTAGCTGGGAGATTCGGTTCTTTAAACGGGGATTAGCTGATTTAGAGATGTCTATCAAGCTAAGTACGACCGAGATTAAATCACACAAAGTTTTATTCACCCTTTGGTCTTATCGAGATGTCGTGGCTAGGGGGCCATTGCAATTTGGAGCGAAACTGAAAGAGCTGTGGCAGCTGCGGATTCTCGGTATTCTGAAAAATAGTTGGGGGAGTTGGCAGTTAGTCGCATAGCTGTTAGGCTTAAGAGGCTATTTATTATATTTAGCCCTCTCCAATTATTTAAAGATGAATAAAAGTCCCCGTAAGCGCTTAGAGGTTCGTGGTAAAAACATTCGTATATCACGGACGGGTGGAGTTTCTGCCACTAAAACCATAGCTGGTGATGGCTATGGAGCCACGATCAATACCAAGCATGGCCTGCGTTTGCATAAAAGAATAGCGAAGGGTACCAGGGTGGGTTTTCAGAATGGTAATTTACAGTTAATCGGGCGGTTTTCGAAGGGGCCTTTCAATTTTAATGTTTCCAAGGGTGGTTTGAGCACATCTATACGAAATGAAAGAGGAAGCTATAATATTTTAAAGCCCAATTATTCCAGTTTTAAGATAGGTGGGATTCAATTGCGCGGTAAAAAAGCGGCAAACCTGCAAATGATCTATTTTTTCATTATGCTGACCATCAATATATTTAAGTTGACATGGCATTTTGTACTAACGCTATTTTGGTTGGTCACTTTAGCTTTACGATGGCTTTTTGATTTTACGGTGGGCTTTTATAAAGTGATGCAAGAAAGAAGTCCTGAAGGTAGGGATGGAATGCTTAAGTAGGGGGTGGTAGTTTAGGGTTTAGAAGGTTAAGTGGTTTAGAGTATCGTAAGGCGTCGATTGCGGCAGTTTGGCAGTGGGGAATGAAGAGAAGAAATGCATTGCGTATGTGCAAGTGGCAAGGGTAAAAGTGATGAGGGGCTTAAGCCCAAGCGGGCTAAATCCCGATCGTTTCCTGCTTGTTTTCAAAGGCCTAAACTTTAGGCCTTTGAAAACAAGCAGGAAAGAGGAATTTGGGGTAATTGGTATTAATGGGCTGTATCTTCGATTAGAAATTTCAATATATCCTAAGCCCTATTTTTTATGCTTTGTTGCATTTCTAAAAACAAAATTAATTTTTGAGTCTATGGTAATAATAAAAAATTTTATATTTCGGCTGCCAATGGCAGATTAAGAAAAGAATCCTTGTGCTCTTTCGCCTTGATAACAATTTTTTTAAAACTTATATAGGTTGTAGATATTTCTCTAATTTTATGTAGCAAAGACGTGAAATGACAATAATATAATAAGTAAAAAGGGAGCATTATGAGGTTAAGTACTCGAATTATTATAGATAAAACTGTTAGCCAGAGGTACACACAAACCTAGAACTTTGGGCCCAATGAAAAACAGAGAATATGACATCCACAGAATTTGAAAATCACGCGTTCTTTGAGAAGTTAGAACAACTGGATTTAAAAATTAAGGATGAAGACTTACGTGAACTCATTGGTGTTGACGATTTGATTTTTTTTGAAACTGCTCTTAAGTACTTAGCTGATAGACTGAATTTGACCATTCCTGCGATTGTCAAAGAAAGTGAACTTAATACCATTTCAATAGAGCTTCAGAATGCACTATCTCAAATAAACTCCTTTGTGGGGAATAAAAATCAAGGACATATTACTAATGCTAAAAACCATCTACATACTGCACTAAATAGAGTTAGAAACTTACCATTGCCGTTTTCAAAGAACGACTTTAACTTCTCTAAAGGCATTGCCAACTTTGCGAAGATAGTTAAGGAAAAGTATTCGGAAATCGATAAAGAAAACGGCCAAATAAAAACCGAATTTGAACACTTTAAAAGTGAGTTAGAACAAAGGAAGATAGAAGTTGAAAGACTGGAAAAGGCACTAAAGCAAAAGGAAATTGAATTGAACAATATCAATGAAATCTTTAAAACAAACTTTGATAACATTAAGGCCAACGCTACCCAGAATTACGAACAAGACCGATCAACATTTAGGAACGAGTTTGACGAAACGGTGGAACTGCTTAAAAAGGAAGTAGAATCCCTTAAAAATTCGATTGATAGTGGGACAGATGATTTGGTTACTAAACTTGAAGTAAAGCTAGAAGAAGCAAAAAAAATAGTGGGAGTTGTTAGCGACAAAGCGGTAACAGGGAGCTATCAAAATGTTGCCAATGACCATAAGAAAATGGCCGATATTTTCAGATGGATAGCGATTGGACTCATGCTGCTTCTTTCAGGTATTTTAATTTACACAATTTGGGATATAAGTGGAGATTCTTTCGATTGGACAAAATCATTGATCAGAATTCTTTCTGCAGCTGCGCTATCCTACCCTGCCACTTATGCAGCACGAGAATCAAGTAAGCACCGTAGGTTAGAGTCTTTAAACCGAAAAGCTGAACTAGAATTGACCGCAATTGGTCCATTCATTGAGCTCCTACCCGAAGAAAAGAAACAGGAAATAAAAGAAAAATTAGTTGAGAAGTATTTCGGAAACAATCCCAATTCAATAAGTGACTTAAACGATAAAGGAGATGAAAACGCATCAATGGGGACTATTGAACGAGTCATAAAAACCTTCATACCGTTTCTAAATAGTATAAAACACAGCCCAGCAAAATTCACATACAATGGCGTCCCGTGGGGCGCTATTGCTCGTAACTAATTTCAATGCAAATCACAAATAAATAAAATCACTAGAACTCTAAAATTATGAAATTAAATTATTTGACAATTGGATCAATCATTTTACTAGGAATATCTTCCTGCAGTAAAGATGAGGCCCCAACTCCTAACTCAATTACCAAAGCAAACATAACGGGTTCTGTTAATTTATATAACGAAGGAACAACACCAATTGACAATTCAAATATGACAGTAAAGGTAGAAGGCACAATACCTCTTATTTCTACTACAACTGCTGCTAATGGTGATTTCACCCTGACAGACGTGCCATTTGCCACTTACACAATTCTCTATGAAAAATCAGGGTTTGGAACGTTTAAAAAATTTGAGATCGAACATAAAAACAAAGCAACAGCAATTGCAAACACGCCATCAATAGGAGAGATTTCTACTACTCAAATAACAAATCTTGAAGCAAATGTTAGCGGAAACGACATTGTAATTTCAGTAACCACTAATCCTGCAGGAAGTAATGGAAATAGCCGTTATCTTAGGTATTTCCTTTCCTCAGATTCAAATGTTAGTAGTGAAAATTACACCTATTTTTCACCAGGGCTAGTTTCTCAGATAAATCCAAAAGAGATAACGCTTTCAAGCAATGATTTAACAAGCGCCGGATTTACAAGGGGTGAGACCGTTTTCGTAAAAGTTTATGGTGATTCATTTTGGAGCAACGAATACAATGACCCCGATTTGGGTAGAAATGTTTTCCCCAATTTGAATATGACTGCAGTTAATCCTGTGTCTTTTGTTATGCCATAAATAAAATACTCGTATATACTGAATCGTTAACAAACCTCTTGTTCAAATCAAAATGCTTGCGCCAATTAAGAGATGGGCAAAAAGGAATGTTGAAAAGTAAAATATAATAATAAGTTTAACCTGAAGCCAATTAAATTATGAAAATTATTGCTCACAGCATACAATGCACAGTTTTAATAGTTAATGCACTTATAATGTATATCATTTAGTAATCAACCAATAATAAATAGAACATGAAAATTTCCACCATTAAATTAATTCGAATTCTTTGCTTTTTTTTAGTGATTTTTGAAATGCAAGGACAGGAAGAACAGAATTGTATTAAGCTTCTTCCATCCCAACTAGAACGGGCAGATATTCCCCCAATAGATCGTTATGATTTAGACTTTTACTTTCATGGGACTAATCAGAGCGATGAGAATAAAGATTCACTACAATTTGATTTGTTTTATACCCTGCAACGAAATTGGGTTGCCCACCAAGAGTTGGGCTATTTCACTCTATTGCCATTTGTTGGCAGTATTGGTGATTATAAAATTAAATTAGGAGAAGGTGAAGGGACAAGTCAACTATCTCTTTTTGAAGCAAAAGTTCCGCTAAGGTTTACGATCCTAAAAGGAAGGCCAAGCTCAAATGATATATATAAGAGAATGAGGGTTACTTTAGACTATATCCCAAATTTTAGGATGCACTTAGATGAAAGCCTACCGCTAAGCCCTGCAGATCAAAGGGTGGGATTTGGCTATGACTGGGCCTTTTGGGATAATAATGCTACTAATGCTTCGGAAAAAGAAAAGAGTGGCGCCTATAGTGCTACGATAGAACCGATTACGCGATTAGATTATCTGGCATCGCTAAATTTTAGTTTTCAGGTTCATCATTATAGCAATGGTCAGGCGGGTTTTTTCTTTAAGGACTCTTCCGATAACAATCGGAGAAATAATTATAAGGATGGCGACTTTTCAACTAATTATTTCAAGTTTGGTTTAACCTATAACCGAAATTATGTGGGCAATGGTGCTCTTTTCCAAGCTAGTTTATTTTTTCGCAACGATTGGGGTATGAATGAAGGTTTTGTTTATTCAACCGAACAAAATCGCGCCTATGGCCGTGCTCGTATCGAGTCGCGTATCGACTATCGGCCAAAGGTATTCTATATGCGTAAGCCCATATCCTATAAGCAAGATGGTGAACGTTACTTGCTTAGAAGAGCTTATCAGAGCCTCTGGCGTTTTGAAGCTACTTTTATTGCGGATAATCTCGATAATTTTCAAGCCAATCTTGCAAATTGGGATGGGGAAAAATATAGAACCGGTATTAGGGCCTATTATCAATTAAATCCGCTAAACCACAGAGATATTGGCTACATGGCAATGGTTTATTATGGTAGAGATTATTTAAATATTCGTTATGACAATATTGTGTACTCTTTTCAATTAGGTATAAGCTTTAGCTTGGATAAGTTTTTCCCGAGTACGTACCATACTAATCGTACCGTAATTGGTCGCATGGCAAACAATTACCGTGGCCCCTATGATAGTAGTAAAGGCAATGAAAATTTACCTTTAGAATACGAAGGAATAGGTATCTGTAAAAATAAAAACAGCTGTACTGCTAATTTTAACCGGCTTTAGCGATGCTCAAGTGCATGGTATTCAGTATTTAAATAGATATCTTTAAACAGCTGCCATACGTTTAGGTTTGGAGCTTTTTTGGTTTGAAATACTGCTTCATAGTGAGGCTTATTTACTATTTTTAACCCTTTTCCCAAACAACAACAAAACACAATACCTCACGTAATGGCCAAAACCAAACAAGAAAACCCAAAGCTCACCGAGAATTTTGGGTGGACAGCACTGAAAAAACTATCGCCACTTATCTTTCTCACAGTCTTCGCTTGTGCCCCACAAGCACAAATTAAAACCTTTGATCTAGCTGAGTCCTCTTATTCCAGAGAAATCCATTTTGAACCTATCAATAGTCAAATTACAATTGATAGCTTAGAGATAACAATAACTCCAATCGCTCCATCAGCAGTCGATAGTCTTTTTTATGAAGAGTATTCAAAAAGCGGGCAGATGAAGTACTTTAGGCAGAATTTCAATGTCCCAGACCCACCCAAGCATGAGTATACTATAGAGGATATCATTGATTACGAGCCTCTTGTAAAAGCATTAGACAAACTTCTTGATGCTGGGCAAATAACGCCTGAGGAACGTACTGAGTTTTTAGGCCTTATTGAACCAAAGGATATGGAGGAAGAAGAGTCTGATGGAAAAGATTATTATTTGCACAAAGCTTATAATCCTTACTTTTTAGGCGGAAAATACTTAAGTACTTTCAAAATAGAATTTTCTAATAAATCTAGCCACTTTAAAACTTTTCATAATAATCTTCAAGTTATTACGAATGGGCAATTACTTGAGCCTTTGTCTAGTGACTTTTTAGCAGAGGAATTACAATTAAATGCACAAGGAAATATTAGATACTCCCAAACGCTAGAGCGATTTAACCTAAAAGACTCTCTGATTATAGCGCCAAGCGCTAAGTTTGATAAATACTTTGCATTATTACCGATCAGTTTTGACTCTACCATTGAAATATCTTTACCAAAAAGTAAAGAAGTATTTAAGTATAGTTTTAGCGAAGATGTTTTTGAACGCGACACTATTTACACCTATTACATTTTTCCCCTGAATTCTACCTATCATGGAGGGAATGAAATCTATTATAAGAATTATATAATTTATGATACGGAAGCAGTAGTATTTTTAAAGGACAACAAATTACATGTCAGTGCAGGTGACTTAAATAAAACGATTAAAATGTCATGGCTTTCCATAAACAAGAAGACCAGCTACTT
>PZPB01000009.1 GCA_003045865.1 Bacteroidota bacterium
GCTTTACTGTAGAAACTAAAAAATTGAAATGGGTGTTTTTGCGTGGACTCCCGTTAGCAAACATTTAACTAACTAAACCATACAATTATGAAACAATTACTTTTTGCACTAATTATAATTTCAATAGTAACTGGTTGCAAAACTGAAAAACAAGAAAGCAAAGTAGTAATTAATGAATTACCGCTTAAAACTTACTTCCAAAACAGCCACCTTCCTGCTGTGATTATGGGTTATAGTACTAGAGAAGGCAAAATGGACTGGTATGCTTTTGGACCATCCGTTTGGGGTGGAAAAGACACAATTAATGAAAATAACATATTTAGAATTTTTTCAATGACAAAGGCTATAGGCTCTGTGGCCGCATTACAACTTGTGGAAAAAGGTTTAATTGGTCTAGATGACCCATTAGATAAATTAATGCCGGAAATGACATCTATTCCTATACTTACCGCGGAAGGACAACTTGTTAAAGCCAATAAAACAATTACTTTAAGAAACTTATTAACCCACACTGCCGGATTTGGATATGATTTCTTGGATAATCGCCTTCAAAAATTTGATAAAACGGGATGGGAATATGATGATTTACCGAGATTGTTTGAAGCTGGCGAAAAATGGCAATACGGCACAAATTTAGATTGGGTTGGAAAAGTTATCGAAAAAGTAAGTGGTGAAAACCTCGAAACTTACTTAAGAAAGAATATTACTGGACCTTTAAAAATGAATAGCACATGGTTCAATGTGCCAGAAAATTTAAAAAATAAGATTGTATCGTGGGGAGTTAAAGATTCAATAGGTTTTAATGAATATCCACGACTTCCTGCTGAAAAAGTGACTGAATTTAGCGCAGGTGGTGGTTTATTTAGTTCCCCAAAGGATTATATGACCTTCTTAAAATGCATTATGAATAATGGAAAGTATGATGGAGGGGAAATTCTAAAAATTGAATCTATCGAATCGATGTTCAATAATCAACTGCAGAATGGATTAATGATAAGTTTTAATGCAACTGAAGGTGGCATGGTTGATACATCGGGCGAATTCCCCGATAATTCTGATGTTCATTCATTGTCATGGGCCATTGAAAATAGTAAAGACGAGACGGTAAGAACTAAAGGTTCTGCCTATTGGGCCGGAATCGCTAATTCTTATTACACATTAGATAAAGACAAAGGAATTGCAATAGTTTATTTTACGCAGTTTCTTCCTTTCAATGATAAAGTATCCTATGATTTTTATCGTCTTTTCGAAAAGGAAGTCTATAATAGCTTAAATTAAAAAATAACGATTTGCCAACAATGGCTATAAGTAATTGCTTGTTCTCGCCTACTTCTGAAAATCCTCGCGGATTTTCAATTTGGTGTGTACTTGTAAAGTTAAGTGTTAAACCACGCAACTACTCATAGCCGAGACCGTTGGCAGTAATGTAAAAAACCGAAACCAAATAAATATTAATAAATGAAACTAACCAAAATGAATATTTCAAAACCAATAAATCTTCTATTATCGACAATAATATTACTAATTTTCAGTAATAGTTCATTTGGTCAAAAATTAGAGCCTAAAGAAAGAATAACAGAACCAGACCATACAATATCTTCCCAATTAATGGGGAAAGATTATCAATTGTACATATCATTCCCTAAAAGCTATTCAACCAAAGACACTATTTCATATCCAGTTTTATATGTTTTGGATGGCAGATATGCCTTTCCTTTAATCAAAGGAACAAAAGACGCATTGGAATTAGGGAACGAGATAGAGGATGTAATAATTGTAGGAATTGGCTCGGGATTGAACCTTCCAAGTTGGTTTATAAACAGAACCTATGAATATACAACCTCTATTGATACGACTTCTGATAGGAATATGGAAAAACAATTTGGTTTTCCAGCAGGAGCTTTAAAATCTGGAGGAGCAGATGAGTTTCTAAAATCTATTAAAACCGAAATAATACCATTTGTTGACAAACATTATAAAACCAATTCTGATAGAGGAATTGCAGGACACTCACTTGGAGGCTTATTTTCAGCTTATTGTTTGATAAATTCTGACGGTTATTTTACACGATTTGGTATAAGTAGTCCTTCACTTTGGTGGGACAAAGAGAAGTTATTGAATAAAGCAGTTTCTCAATTCACTACAAACGAATCTTTTGATATTCCAGCAACTAAAGTATTTATTTCTGTTGGTGAAAATGAAGGAACAATGATGGTTCCTGTAATGGAAAAGTTAAGATTAACTCTTGAAAATGCTGATTATGAAAACATAAATTTAAACTGGCAAATATTTGATGGTGAATCACACCTTTCAGTATGGCCAGCTAGTATAAGTAAAACTATTACTACTTTGTACGGTAATAAATGAATTGTAAATTGAATAAAAAACACTACCGCAACAATGCATAAGCACAAAACGGCTAATGATGCTGACGGCTTCGTTCGTTCGTTTTTTGGTAAAGCATATATTTTAGATATTTACCAAACAGAGCGATAAGCCGTTCAGTGCTTATGCGAACCGTTGTAGGTTATTCAAAAACTACTTGCCGATCACATTTCAACAATAATGACATTCAAATATTCTTGTCTGTAATATTTTAACATCAAACCCTCTTGACTATCATTTTTTAAGATTTTTGATACTCAAATGGTTTTGACAACCACACATGTGCATCTACCTTCTTTGATTATCATTTTTAAAAACATATTAACACCTAGTGTCTTTGACTGGAATATTTTTAAGTATTTTTACATCAAAATAGGCGTCTATGGATTTTGACAATGCAATACAATATCACTACGAAAAATTTCCTCCTTCAAAACTTGATTTTGGTCTAATAGTAAACCCTCTGATTAAAGCTACAGATGCTTTAGCTAGGTATGACCAAATGCTAAAGAACATGCACAATTGTGAAATATTACTAGCTCCATTAAGAAATCAAGAGGCTGTAATTTCATCACGAATGGAAGGTACAATAAGCACAATGGATGAAATACTAAAATTCGAAGCCGATAGTGAAGATGATACAGAGCTAGCTAAGAATGTCAGGTCTGAAGTTTTTGAGACAATATTATATCAAAGAGCTTTAATAAATGCTCAGAAGGCAATGATGGATGGGTATCCTCTATCACAACATTTAATTAAAACCATCCATCAACAATTGCTTTCATTTGGAAGGGGTGCTCAAAAGTCTCCAGGTCAATTCAAAGTTGAACAGAATTATCTAGCTGATAAGATAAAACAGAAAGTTTTATTTGTTCCTATAAGTCCTGAAAAATTAAATGATGGATTAGAAAAACTATTTGAGTACATAAATAAGAGTAATGACCCAATATTAATTACGACAGCTTTAATGCATCTGGAATTTGAAGCACTACACCCTTTTCAAGATGGTAATGGGAGAATCGGAAGAATGTTAATAACCCTATTGCTTTGGTCTACAAAAACAATTTCAGAACCTCATTTTTATATAAGTGGATATATGGAAGAAAATAAAGATGAGTATATCGATACTATGAGAAATGTTTCAGAAAATAATGATTGGGAAAAATGGTGTGTTTTCTTTTTAAATGCTGTTGAAAAACAAGCAATAAAAAATCTAGAAATAGCAGAAAACATTAAAAACTTATACGAAGATATGAAACACATCTTTTCTGACACCTTGTCTTCAAAATGGAGTGTTAATGCTCTTGATTATATTTTTACCAACCCAATATTCAGAAACAATCGATTTACCTCAAAAAGTGGAATTCCGGGACCTACAGCGGCAAGATTCACTCGGATGTTACTAGAAAAAGAACTTATTAGAACTTTGGAAGAAGCATCTGGGAGAAGACCTGCTCTGTATGCTTTTGAACCATTATTAAAATTAGTAAGAGTATAAAAAGTCGAGTAGGTAAAGGGGAGTCTCACCCCTAAACCTCTCACAGAACCGTTCGTGACAGTCTCCCGTCATACGGCTCTTCAAAGTTAGACCCTAAGGATTAAACCCATATTGCCAATATATGAATAGGTTTGGATAATGCTTTTTCACATCTCGCAACCAATCCCACGCCAGCTTTCTGGGCTTTCTTCGGAACCTCCGATACCTGTTTAGCAACCATTTCAACAGCCGTAATTTCAGAAGACGCATCGCCCGTTTAAGGCCTGTTAGATTAAACCATCCACAGTAATTTATCCAACCCCGTAGTTTTGGAGCCAGCATAATTGCTAGGTCTTGAATGGTCAAATGAACCATGCGATGCACCTTCATGCCGCTTTTATTTTATTTTGGACGGGGGTGATCATCAAGCTATCTGTTTGTTACCAGCTTTTGCGGTGATATATTTCTTTAAAGGACAAGAAAAGTGAGATGCGAAAAATTGCCCTTCGTGAAATCTAAAAAACTAAAGCAAGGCCTTCAGCTCCTTAAAATCTCTAATTATAAGATCCGCTTTTTCTAAAGTCTGCCCCACCGCTAGCGGGTTACGGTAGCCCACCACGAAAATTCCGGCTGCTTTTGCCGCATGTACGCCATTGTCGGAATCTTCTATAACCAAACAATTCTCTCGCGGAGTATTTCCCAAAAGCGCGGCCTTTTCAAAAATTTCCGGGTCGGGTTTCGAACGGGCTAAATCAGCACCACTAATCTTGGCCGTGAAATATTGGTCTAAATTAAAGCGCTTAAACACCCGTTCAATATTCACCATGGCCGATGAAGAAGCCAACACCAGTGTCTTACCCATCTTATGAAAATGCTTGATAAGCTCTTCTACCCCATCCACTAAATGTAAATTAGGATCATTTTCAAAAAGGTTGACATAAACTTTTCGCTTGCGCAGAACCAAGTCTGACGGATCTTCCTTTAAACCGAAATGCGCCACCAGCTTTTCAAAGGCATTAATGGTGGAAGATCCCGTTAAAGACTGATATAGTTCATCCGACACCTCTAAACCCAGAGAAATAAAAGTCTGGTAATAAGCTTTGCGATGTAGCAGTTCGGAGTCGATAATTACCCCGTCCATATCGAACAAAATGCATTTTATGTCTTTGCCAACTTTCAAGCGAAGTCTACTTTATGCAGCACCAATCCCGAGGATGGCGCAATGTTTCTAATCTGCATCCCTTCAAAATCTTGCAGGGTTTGCGCCAAGTCTTCGAGCGACCATTCGCCTTTACCCACATTTACCAAAGCACCCATCATTAAACGCACTTGGTAACGCATAAAACCTTTGGCTTTCACCTTAAATACATAAGCATCTTTGGGGGTGAAATCACCTCTAAACTTAGTATTCGGCTGAATACTCGCAGCCAAAATCTCCCTTTCAAAATTCGTATCCGCCGAAGGCTTACTTACATAACGTTTGAAATTATGATGCCCTTCAAAGAGCTTTACTGCGGCCTGCATTTTCATAATGTCTAGCTCCGCACCAAAATCTCGTATAAAAGGCGCAATGTAAGGGTGCGACTTCTCCCCCGAGGAAAAATAATAATGGTATTCCTTAGCACTTACATCTTGGATAATATTGAAATCGGCGCTTACCGCTTGCGCAGATTTGGCCCGAATATCAGAAGGGAGATTGGCATTTAAATCCCGCACAAGCTCTTCGGCCTCTATCTCTTCCATGCTAAAAAGCTCGAAAGCATAATCGTCGGCCGAAACCTTCGCATCCGTTCTGCCGCAACCCAGTGTGCGATAGCTGGCATGCTGAAAAATAAAGTCGCAGGTCTTATCAATCATCCCGTGCACAGAACGATATTTCTCCTGTTTTTGCCAACCATGGTAACGGAACCCGAGGAACTCGATACGAATAAGATAAAAGTGGGTCCAGTTTGCCAAGATTTGGGAACAATTAGTAAATACTTCGCCAAAACTAAGGGATTAATAATGTATAATTGGGCCGCTATTGGAGCAAAATGCCGCCCATTGGAAAAAACGGATACAAAAGAAGATAATAGATTCATCGCTTGCGCGGAATGCCAAGGCCGTGGCAAAAAAAGTAGACGCGTCCGCAAAAAGGCGCGCCTGCAGTACCAAAGGGAATTAGCCGAGTTTGAAAAGAACCCACACTCAGGAAAAGCTCCAGAAGCTCCTAAAGGGCATCTTTACCCTTGTCCAAATTGTCAGGGAACCGGATTAATATCTTCCAGCAAGTTTCCCCCAGCCGACAGCGAAAACTACCCCGAGCTAGCTATAGTTGGCGGAGGCATTGGCGGCGTAGCGCTTGCTGTTGCCTGTTTACACCGCGGCATTCCTTTCACCCTTTACGAACGCGACCAAAGTTTCGACCAACGCTCGCAAGGCTACGGCCTTACCCTACAGCAGGCCAGTAAAGCTATGGCCGGCTTGGGTTTACAAAGTTTAGAGGAGGGCATCATCTCCACCCGACACGTCGTACACAATACTGCAGGAAAAATTTTAGGCGAATGGGGCATGCGCAAATGGCTCGAGGCCGATGCGCAAACTAACCCGCGTCGCACCAATGTACATATTGCCCGGCAGTCTTTACGCTTGGCACTGCTGCAACAATTGCAGGACAGCGCACAAGTAAAATGGGGACATCAATTTGTGGATTATACTGAAAAGCCCAATGAAAATCTTAACCTCCGCTTTCAAGTAGATGGTAAACTAAAAAGCGCTCAAGCCGACCTTATTATTGGCGCCGATGGCATACGCAGCGCAGTACGCAACACAATTATTGGCGAAGAAAAAAGTCCCTTAAATTATTTAGACTGCATCGTGATTTTAGGCATTTGTCCGCTTTCGGCTCTTTCCGAAGTAGATAGTCCGCTCTTAGATTCAGCCACCGTATTCCAAACCGCCAATGGTCAGGAACGCATTTACATGATGCCCTTTGATGCCCAATCGATTATGTGGCAGTTAAGCTTTCCTATGAGCGAAAAAGCAGCAAAAGAATTAAGCAGCAAAGGCCCGCAAGCGCTCAAGGCAGAAGCGCAGTTAAGAACCCAATGGCATAAACCAATTCCGCAAATAATGGCTGCTACTGAGGCTGCACAGATTTCGGGCTACCCCGTTTACGATCGGCAATTATTGAAACCCGAACTTTTAGAAAAAGCAGGAGCGATTACCCTTATCGGAGATGCGGCCCACCCCATGAGTCCTTTTAAAGGACAAGGTGCCAATCAGGCACTATTGGATGCTTTAGCTTTAGCGAGGGAAATCAGCAGAGGCTGCAAAGCTGGTTCCGACTGGCGCAATGTTGGACTACGCGGGCGCGTTTTAAATCCTTTTGAAGCAGAAATGATAGAACGCACCGCCATTAAAGTTACAGATTCGGCCGCTGCGGCTGAGTTTCTTCATTCCGATGAAGTGCTTCACGAAGCCGATGCTCCGCGCGGAAAGCATCTGAAGCAAGAAAAGAATAATCTAAATTCTGATTCTTAAAAGGTCTTTAACTTCTCAGAAATCGCAGCAAAATTTGGACGCTCTCTCACCTCTTCCAGGCTGCAATCGGCAATCAATTCTTGCCATTTAGTTTGCCTTGCAAGGTCCATCTCCCCCGAGGGCACTAAGCCTAAAATATCCTCTACCAAACAAGCAAAAGCTCGCACTTCAATACGCTCAATATTATCAGCTACTGCCGAATTAAGATCGTAATACGAAGCCGCTCCGAAATCGCCTAAAAGGCAATCCGCTTCTTCATTCACTAAAATATTATGCGCATAAAGATCACCGTGTTTGATGCCTTTACTGTGCAACTGCGTACAAACCGAAGCGACGCTTTTGGCTAATTTCAATAACTCAGCCGCTTTAAAAACATGCTCTTTTGTAAAGGTGTCGCGCGTGCAAGTTTCTAAGCTAGGCGGATTGCCCAAATTGATATAATTAGGGGAAATTAAATTCATAATTAAGCCTGGTTTATCCTCGGAATGCGCTTCTATTTTCCCTAAAACCTGAATTAAATTTTCGTGAAAGCCTGCCGCGATCGATAAATCCATTTCCACTTCGGGCCGACCGTCGCTGGTTACATCGCCTTTAAAAACTTTAAGGGCCACCGCTTCTTCCTTACCCCGCCACTTCGCCTTGGATATATGTCCCGAAGCGCCTTCGCCTAGCAGCTCCTCCAAACTAAACTCATCCCAATGGAAAGAATCAATCTCCGCGCTTACTTGTAAATCTTCTACCGCGGGGTTCCCGCCAAAAGCTAACCAAGAAAGTTTGGGCAAGGCAAATAACCAATCGGGAATCACTTTAAGCTGATTAGCCGAAATCCGCAAAAGTTCTAAGTTTCTACAATTTTGCATTTCATCGGGCAACTCTTCCAGTAAATTTCCTGCTAGGGCACACTTTTGTAGAAGATGACAATCACCAATACTTTTCGGCAGCTTCTTAATCTTATTATCGGTTAAAATCAACCAGCGCAGTAGGGGTGGAAAAGCGTCTTCGGGCACCACTTCCAACTGATTCGATTTAAAACCGATCATACTTAAAGAGGGGCATTCCTTAAGAACTTTAGGAAAAGTAGTAAACTGATTTTTCGCAAAAAAGATGACCTTTAAGTTTTTCAGCTGAGCCAAGCTATCGGGCAGTTCCGATAAATTATTATCGGATAAATCTAAAATTTCTAGAGTCTCCGCTAGCGTCAAAATTTCCTTAGGGAATTCATTTAGGCCGCAAGCTAATTTTAGTCTTTTCGTACCAATAAGCTTACCCGATTTTAAGTCTTCTAGCGAATGTATCATATCAAAATTCTAGGCCGCGAAATTAAAGCATTCTAAAACCTAGGCCGCTATTTTTAGCCTCAATCTGTCCTAACTACGCATCTGCGCAAGCGTAAAAAGAAAAGAACCTTTTAAGAAGACTAAAAAACATAGCCCTAAACCCTCGATCACGCTTAAATTTGCCCAGTCATTTACAAACTTTATTAGAGCAGCTAAAAGAGTAATATGGGAGACTTTTTTTCAAATCAACGCTACACCAGCAAGGGCGAGCCAGAATTGGGAGTTGGTTTTGTTACCAATACCAGCAAAGGCAAGGTGGAAATCTATTTTCCCATTTCCGATACCACGCGACTTTATGCCGCAGAAAGTGCTCCGCTGCAGCGCGTTATCTTTAAACCCAGCGATCGTATCAGTGATAAAAATGGACGCACTTTAGTGGTCGAGCACCTAGAGTTGGCTGACGACTTATATCGCTATTTCGGGGCTGAGGGCAGCATATCAGAAGCCGATTTAGGCGATGTTTCCGCCAAGCATAGCGTAGACGACAAACTATTTCAGGGAGAGGTAGACTCGCCCCAAAGTTTTGCTTTGCGCCGTGAAACCCTAGAACAAGATTATCGCCGCAGATTATCGCCCGTAAAAGGCTTCGTGGGTGGCCGCATCGACCTCATTCCCCATCAGCTCTACATCGCTCATGAAGTAAGCGAGCGCTATGCTCCACGCGTACTTCTTTCCGACCAAGTAGGCCTCGGAAAAACCATTGAAGCTTGCTTAATTCTGCACCGTTTATTACTCAGCGGTCGCATTAGCAGAGTGCTAATTCTGGTACCCGAATCTTTAGTCCATCAGTGGTTTGTAGAGGTATTGCGCCGCTTTAATATGTGGTTCAACATTTTCGACGAAGAACGCTGTGCTGCCCTCGACGATAATGCGCCCGAAGGAAACCCTTTTCTCGACAATCAGCTAATCCTTTGTAGCACCGAATTTTTAGCGGAATCGGCCCAGCGCACGCAGCAAGCTTTGCAGGCCGATTGGGATATGCTGGTGGTTGATGAGGCGCATAATTTGGAATGGTCGCAAGAGAAAATTAGTCCTGAATATGCTGTGGTAGAACTTTTAAGCCAAGCAGCGCAAGGGCTTTTATTGCTTACCGCTACGCCCGAGCAATTGGGATTGGAAAGTCATTTTGCTCGCCTACGCCTACTCGACCCCGAGCGTTACAGCAATTATCAAGATTTCCTCAATGAATCTTCCGAGCATAAGGATATCGCCCATATTGTTGAGAAACTACATCTCGGCGAAAGCCTGAATACCAAGGAGAAAAAGACTTTAGAAAGCATCTTCCCCCGAGAGCGAACCGAAGCTATAAATAAGCTAGATGCTACCAGCAGAAACGAATTAATTGAAGATTTACTCGACCAACATGGCCCAGGCCGCGTGCTTTTTCGCAATACCCGCGCGGCCATGCAAGGCTTTCCTCAGCGCATCCCACATTTAATTCCACTAGAAACAGAAGACACTCCCCTTTGGCAAGAACGCTTCTGCAAAGAGTTCACAAACGACACGGCCAGTCCGGCCTCAGAAACACAGGCTGAGTTTTGGTTTAAGCGAGATCCGCGCATTCAATGGTTACTGAAATTTTTAGAAGAAATTGATCCGGCTAAAGTCCTGCTCATCTGCAAAAGCAAGGAAAAAGTCTTAGCCCTGCATGAGGCGTTTAGTAAGCTCAGCACCCTTAAAGTGGGCCTTTTTCACGAAGAACTCACCATTGTGCAGCGCGATAGAAATGCCGCTTGGTTTACCGAATCCGAGGGCGCACAAGTTCTACTTTGCTCCGAAATTGGCAGCGAGGGCCGCAATTTTCAATTCGCCCATCATTTGGTGCTTTTCGACCTACCACTGAACCCAGAATTACTGGAGCAGCGCATCGGTCGCTTAGATCGCATCGGCCAAAAAGAAGACATTCACATTCACGTGCCCTATCTCAACGGCAGTCCGCAACATTTTATGGCGCGCTGGTATCAAGAGGGTCTAAACGCTTTCGCGGAAAACCTCGAAGGTGGCAATAGCGTTTTTAAATTGTTTAGCAAACGGCTGCTTAGTATTTGCTTGTCGCCCCTTTCGGGAGATGCGCACTCTGCGTTAGATACCTTAATTAAGGATACTGCCGATTTCCAGAAACAGTTGCGTAAAAACCTTGCTGAAGGACGAGATAAACTTTTGGAAATGAATTCTTTTCGACCGGAAGTGGCCAAGGATTTAATTACCCAAATAGAAGCAGAAGATCAGAATTCCACCCTCGAAAAATACCTCAGCAAGGTCTTTCGCCATTTCGACATGGAAATGGAAGACCTCAGCGCTCGAACCTACTATTTACATCCCGCTTCCCAAAGTACTGAAGCCTTTCCCTCCATTCCTCGCGAAGGTTTATCAGTGACCTTCTTGCGCCAGCAAGCCCTCATTCGCGAAGACATCAGCTTCCTCACTTGGGATCACCCCATCAGCACCAGCGCTATGGATATGGTTTTAAGCTCCGGTACCGGCAGCGCCAGTTTTGGAATTCTCAAAGGCGCAAATAGTCCTGGTTTAGTAATGGAATTGATTTTCTTGCTGGAAACTTCGGGTGCGCAAAACACTTATGCAGATCGGTTTTTACCCAATACGCCGCTGCGAATTGTGGTAAATCACCAAGGAAAAGAAGTGACGGACAGCTATCCTGCTGATAAGCTCTCTAAAAAATTACAGTCGGGAAAAATAGAGGCCCTTTTAGAAAACGACACCTTAGTGCAAAGCATTTTACCCAATATGATTGATGCCGCCACGGAAATTGCGGAGGAGCAAAGCGCCCGAGAAATCTCGCGCGGACTACGACGCATGAAACGCAAATTGAATCATGAGATTAGCCGTTTGGAAAGTCTTCAAGAAAGGAATAAAAACATTAGACCAGAAGAACTCGCCATCGCCCGTGAAGAACGGGAAACACTGAGCGATATTATTAATAATGCCCGTTTACGATTGGATGCGATTTTATTAATTAGGGTGGAATAATGTTGGAGGAATAATAAACTCTACCAAATCTCAAACCCTACATGGAGATGATTAATTTTAGCCAAAATTTGAAAATGACAAGATTATCTGCCTTTCTCACCCTTCTCGCTTTTGCTCTATTGATAAGCTGCAATTCGCCCCAAGAAAAGCCAGCAGTAAAAAACACCGAAATTGAGGTAACGGAGGTTGAAACCATCGCTCCGAAACAAATGCTGCGTATGGCCTATCAGTTGTTTAAAGAAGGGGATGATGAAGGTTCGATTAAACTCGCCAATCAGGTTTTAGAAATTGGTCGCCAAACTAATAACGATACTTTAATTGGGCGGGCGCTAACCTCTTTATGTCGCAATTCTCAGCGCAAGCTTGATACTACTCGTTTGGCAGAATTAAGTGCAGAGCTAAGTGATTTAGCCGCTTCTTCGGGCAACCAACAGTGGTTGATGTACCGCGCCCACATGAATGCCGAAATGTGGCGACTGATTGGTAATATGGATCGCGCCGAAGCCTTTTACAATGAAAGCATGCGCATCAGTTTTGAAACCGGCGCCATGGGCATGTATACTATTGATCACTTCAACAAGTCTTTTGTTTCCATTGCCAAAGGAGATTTTGAAGAAGCGAAAAAATTAATTAGAAAATACTATCAATTAAGACAAGAAGCCGATCCCGCGGCCGCGGAAGATGCTTACGGATTAATTGCTTTGGCTTATTTACTGGAGCAAGAAAAAAATTACGCAGGCGCCCACGAGGTAGCGGTGGTAACCAGACGCTTATTTAAAGAGCAAAATCTTTTCCCCGAGCCACCCGATGAAAAACCCTTATTAATGGTGGAGGAAAAAGTGGAGGAAATGTTAGAGGCTTCTGAATGGGAGGCTATTCGTTCTAAATCTGACTCCCAAACGGTTGCGAGTTTATTGGAAAAACACCTCCGCTAAGATCGCTTTATGGAAGTTGAAAAAGTGAATATCGCTGCAAAGCTCGATTCTTTCAATGAGCATTGGTCACCCAAAATTGTTGGTGCGCTCAATAATCAATTGGTTAAAGTGGCGAAGTTTAAAGGCGACTTTATCATGCATCATCACGAAAATGAAGACGAGCTCTTTTATGTGATTGACGGGCAACTTTTTATTGAACTGGAAGATAAAACCTTGAGTCTAAACAGTAGCGAATTTGTGATCATCCCTCGTGGCGTAAAGCATAAACCCTATGCGCCTGAGGAAGTAAGCATATTACTCTTCGAACCCGCCTCAACCCTTAATACTGGTAATTTAAACAACGATCTCACCCAAGAAAAACTAGACTCTATTTAGGCTCACAGTCCTTCAATCGCCTTGATGGCGTCAATTAAAAAATCCTGATGAAAATCTACCTTTGAGGTAATGAAAGACAATCGCCCTACAACTTCAGAATACCACGATTGGATAAAGTCCCTTAAAAGCACTATTCGTTCTGCTAAAAACAAGGTTCCATTAACCATTAATAATCAATTGATTGAGCTATACTGGCACTTAGGAAAGGAAATCACTTCAAAGGTTGAATCAGCCAAATGGGGTTCAGGTGTTATTAATGACATTGCCATTGATTTAAAACACGAGTTCCCTGATATGAAAGGGTTTTCAAGACGAAACCTTTATGCAATCAAACAATGGTATTCGTTTTACAGATCAGAATTTGAATTTGTGCCACAGCCCGTGGCACAATTACCATGGGGGCATAACAGATTAATTATATCCAAAACGAAAGACATCGAAGAGGCCTTATTCTACTGTCAAGAAAGTTTCAATAATTCTTGGAACAGAGACACATTAGAAGCCCAAATAGATTCTAATCTAAGAAATAGAATAGGCAGCAAGTCCAATAACTTTGACAACACTACCTAGAATTCAATCAAAGAATGCCCAACACGCACTTAAAGACCCTTATAATTTTGATTTCCTAGGGCTTGAAGAAGATGCCCTTGAAAGAGAGTTGGAAAATGAAATAACTAAAAATATCACTGACTTCCTTCTAGAGCTTGGTAAAGGATTTGCTTTCGTTGGCAGACAATATAAAATTGAAATAAGTGAAAATGACTATTTCATTGACCTACTTTTTTATCACCTTGAATTGAGATGTTATGTCGTTGTTATGCTCAAGTCGGGTAGATTTAAGCCTGAATATGCAGGTAAGCTAAACTTCTATTTATCTGCCGTTGATACCCAGCTAAAGAGGGACTCCGACAACCAAACCATTGGAATTTTACTTTGTAAGAAAAAAGATAAAATTGAAGCTGAGTACGCCCTGAGAGACATCAGTAAACCTATGGGAATTAGTGAATATAAATTGTCTGAGGCAATTCCTGAGAATTTCAAAACAAACTTGCCTTCAATTGAAGAGTTGGAAAATGACCTTGAAGAAAAAATAAATGGTGGCAATAAAAAGTAAAGGTAAAACGGCTAATTTCGATTTCACATTAGGCACACTTTTAACAATTAAATTCTCGAGCCTTGAACTCACTTAGCAAATACCGCTTAGCATTTGTTCAAACCGATGGCCGATGAACAAAATCTATCCCTATTCTTTTCTAAGTAAAGTGAATTAATGTAGATTGACCACCTCTCAAAATTGAATTAAAAAGATACAAAATGCTCCATTATATAAAAGATGTTTTAGCCAATATGCCCGAAAGCTGGCTGCGTTTAACTACGCATCGATTAGATATTTACAATGAAGAATTAGCAAAGACTGAATTTACCAGCGAATTTGAAAAGCTGTACAAAAATTCTAATGCGAGCACATCCGCCTTGAGCGCCCTGCCTACTGCCTACGATTATATTCGTCTCGGTCATCCGCTTTCCTGTGTACTCGAATGGGCTTTGGCCAAAATGCATCATTTAGAAGCGCAAAATATAATTAGCTTTTCCTCTCAAACGGCTCCCGTGCTGGCCGTTCTGCGAAAAAACTCTTTAGAAAATAGGAAAACCCGCATTCTTTATCGGGGCGAATTACCTGACTTTTTTGATACAGAAACCCTACTGAGTGTTTATCAGTATCAGTTTGAATTAGAAGCGGTTGACTCTCTTGCGAACCTATCTCCCTACGAGGGAAGTACAATTTTAATGGGTGAAGAAAATGAGATGGCTAAAACCGAGTTTATGGCCCATATTGACTTCTATGTAAATATATATCCACAATGGGGTAGTATTTTACTGATTAGCCCTGAGAATAGTGATTATGTTTCTGACATACAGCACGTACGGAGACGCGAAACCATAGCCATGACTCCTGCGAATTGTAGTGCCGCATTGCAGAGTTTGGTGGGCGAGCAAGTTTCGGAACAGCCTAGTAATTTCGCCGCTAACAAAGCCCTTGTTTTGGAAAGCTTAAAATCTATTACGCAAGCGCCGACCAAAGCTTTATTGGCTTCCTCTGGCTTATCGATGCAGTATGCGATTATGATGGGCTTGGTAGATTACGCTCAAGAAGTACACGCTGGTAAAGCGATAAAATTTATTGTCCCACCTAATTGTTATGGTGGCACCAACGACCAAGCGCGACGCGTGGCCGCTTGCCTAGACAATGTGGAAGTGGTGGATTTACCCGTTGACGGCGACAATGACATGGTGCAGAGTGTGGATGCGGTTTTAAGTCGTTTAGCACAAGAAGATGCCGTACCTTATATTATTGCGGAAATCCCCACCAATCCTCGCGTGGAAGTGCCCGACTTAGATAAATTGAAGGCAGCCTTGAGCGCTCCCCGTAAAACTATTGCGGGCGAAATGGCAATTGCACCAGTTTTTATCCTCGACCAAACTTTCTGCCCGAATGTGCATTTCCTAGGCGAAGAGGATGTGCTTTCTAGTATAAAAGGAATCTCTTATGCCAGTGGATCTAAATTCCCTAGTGGCGGAGAATGTACGGCGGGTTACTGCCTAGGTAACGAAAAAGCAGCTGTTTTAATGGCTAAGATTGAGAAGCACTTGCAGCTTTGCGACAATGAGGCTACGGCCTTGCAAACGCAAATCTTAGCCAAGCAATTACCCTCTATGAATCAACGTATTGCCGACGCCTATGTGAATACCCGCGATTTTGTGACTTTTATTCAGGAGACTTTACCCAGCGCGAAAATCAATTTTGTTTCGGAAGAATTGGCGCAGCGCGGATTTACCCCTTCGGTATTTTCCCTTGATTTACCGACCCAAGGAAATACCGATGCCGAGCGTGAAGCGCATAAAAGAGAATTAAACCTCCGCCTCATCAATTCCATGATTAATGAAATCCCCAAGGAAAGCAAGTATTGTGTAAGCTACGGACAATTGAAAGGACTGTATTGGACCATCCCTGCAACCTCTACCCAAGGAACGACGAAAGAGGGCGATAAAGATTATATCGTGCGCGCTTCACTATCCCCTAATTTAGATATGGAAAAGCATAAAGAAGTGTTTCGGAAATTTATAGAAACTTTAAGAACAAATAAATAGAAGCAAGGGAAAGATTATTAATATGGTCTTTCCCTTATTTTACTAATTCGACTAGACAGCTTGTTTCGACTGAAATTGAAGACAGGCAGCACCATGGCAGACGCATCCCAAATTAAAATCGCCTATTTGTAAGTTTAAACTGATTTATTTCCATTTAAAAATTTTACTGCTTTAATGCGGAGAAATTTTCTTTAAACCTCCAAAATACTGCATAAGTAACGGCTTACTAAAAAAGTTTACAATAAAATTTCTGAAGATTATTCTTATTTTGGCTGTATGAAAATACGGCTAATATTTTTGGCTTTTATAGTTTTTCAACTGCTAGGCCTGACCAAGCTTCAGGCCCAGGAAAATCCCACAAAAAATGCACAAAAGGCTTTAGCTGACTTAGCAAGACAGTACGAGGAGCGTTGGCACTTGGATTCGCTGTGGGCGGTAGAAAATGGTTGGCCATTGCAAAGCGGAGAAGCCACCTTTGTTGGGCGACAAGGGCAGCTACCCCTCTATGAAACCCAAAGCACACGGACTGAAATAGAATATTATTACGGCCAAGAGTTGTGGGCACAGCCCTATCTTTTGCGTGGCAACGGACAAACCATTGGTCAATGGGAAAGCCCTAGTGGCAATAACACCGCCCCCGATATTGGCAACAGCAATCTCAATGCAGCAAATATAACTTTACAAAACGCCTCAGGAAATAGTAGTCATGCTACGCAGGTGGCCCTGCGAATGGTTGGAACAGCCCAGAGTGATTCCAGCGCCGGACTAGGTTTAGCACCAGAAGCCCAATTAGAAGTATGGAGCAGTGTGAATGTAGAAAGTACCCTTGCCACAGAAGCCAGTAAATACTATGTTTCCAACCACTCTTATGCGAGCATTAGGGGCTGGATTACCCCTATAAGTTTTACGCTTAATTCCCAAACAGAAAATGTTAACTGGTTTTCCGAAGCGAATGTCGACCGTCAAGAAGACTATGGCTTTGGCCGTTATGAGGCGCGCGACAAGGCTTGGGATGAAATTGCCTACTATGCCCCTTATCATAATATCGTTTTAGCCGCTAGTAATGAACGGGGACAGTCTAGCTCTGCCGACACGGTAGTCAGCTTTTATTACGATGCCACTATTCCCGGCGGCTATCGCTTTGAAAAATACGCAAACCCTTGGCCCGAAGCTGATGGTGGAAGCGATGGCTTTGACTGCTTACCGCCAGGCACTTTGAGTAAAAATGCTTGGGTTATTGGCGCTACCGATGTCGGCTCTCGGCCCTATCAAGATGTGACAGACGAAAATATTAATAGCAATTCTGCTTTTGGCCCTACCGATGATGGACGTATCAAACCCGATTTTGTTGCCCCAGGCGGATTCACTTCTTATTCGGCACCACAAGTAAGTGCTAGCCTTGCCTTACTGCAGGAACTTGCCCAAAAAAAACTGGGTTATGCCTTACGTAGTGCCACGCTAAAGGCTCTAATGATGCATAGCGCATACGATTTCGCCCCATCTGGCCCCGACTATCGCAGCGGATGGGGCCTAATAAACCCTAGTGGCGCAGCCGCTCTAATTGACGGCCAAGAAGTCAATAGTCGTTTTTACGAACAAGCACTAGAACCCAATTCCACGCAAGTCTATTACCTCTATCTCGATAGTATTCGCGACTTAAAAGCAAGCATCGCTTGGACCGATCCGCCCGCTACACCCTTAAGCCGCGATTACGATAGCCGCGATTTGAACAATAGTCAGCCCCTACTTATCAATGATCTTAATATTCGTTTAATCCGCCTGGCAGACCAACAAAGTTATTTCCCCTTCATTTTGAACCCACTGCAGCCAGCTCTCGCTGCTACAACTGGCAATAATGTCCTCGATAATGCAGAGCAAATTTTTCTAAAACAAGCTAGTGCTGGTTGGTATGTACTTAGCGTAGATGCCCAGGGGAATTTAGTAGATGCCCAAGGAAATTCAGCCGCACAAAACTATAGCCTTGTGCTTTCTGGCTTCTCTCGCTATTACTGTGCCCCTGAAAACGGCTACAGTGCGCATTGGAACGGACAGCAATGGATTCCTGCCAGCCCAACTGCTGGCGCAAAAGTTCGCATTAGTGGCAACTATACGCTGAGCGGAGATCAATACTTTGGACAATTGCATGCAGACCCTGGTAGCCAAATTAATTTACAAGGTCATGATTTACATCTAGCGGGCGACTTAATAAGTCCCGACTTAAATCTTAGCGGAGGCAAACTATACTTTGATGGCACCCTAAAACAAAACCTTTGCGGCAGCTGTAAAGCGGAACAGGTATACCTTAACAATAGCGGGGGCTTAGACATTGCCTCTGAAAATTCTCGCATGGAAATTAAGGATTACCTCTTTCTACAAAGTGGCTCTCTAACAACTGCCAATGCCTTGTGCTTAATTGGTGGTTCTGGATTAAATAATTATGCCCAGATTCACCATGAAAGCGGAGGGAGCTGGCAAGGAAGCATTCACTTTAGCCTCTTTCTTCCCGCCAGCAGTGCCTCGGGTTGGCGTAGCTTAGGCAGCCCCGTAAACACGAGATTAGGTTCACTTTTAAAGTCATTAGACAATTTTGCCTTATCCCCAAATGGCTCCGTTTTCCAATGGAATGCCCGCCGCAGTCGCTGGGAAGTACCAGCTGACACTACCGCTCCTTTTAATGCCTTGAATCCCTATTGGATTTATTTAGGAGAAAACGAAAACACGCGTTTCAACACCTTTCCTTTTTCCTTAGAGCTAAGTGGCGAAACGCCTACATCTGTTCAGCAAAATTTAGGTTTCCACGATGGCAGCGGGGGACAGTTTGTAAGCGGTAGTATCGATTCGGCTGGCTGGAACCTTTTAAGCAATCCTTTCCCCGAAAACCTGAACTGGTCGGCCATCAAGCAACATGCTGATTTTAGCCGCACTACCGCTCCCCTGCACGGCAGCTATTATGTTTGGGATCCTCAAGCAGGAAAATACCTTAGTCACAACGGATTAGTGGGCGACAGTGAATTGGGAGGCAGTATTGCTCCCATGCAAGCCTTTTTTGTAAAACTGAACCAAGCGGCTGATAGCACTAGTGCCGCTTTTAACTTTAACCGCAGTCATCGTCATCTTAGCCCTGCCAACTTTCGTAAAAAAGTTCTACCTCATTGGCAATTAGAATGGAGATTTAGCGATTCTAGTCAAGCTGATCGTTGCTATATCGCCTTTAGCTCCCAGTCAAGTGCTGCTTTTGACACTGATCTTGATGCCTACAAATTAATGGGGGATCCAGTTACTGGACCACGAATTTATAGTTTGCCTCCTCAAGGCGCAGATGCCCCGGAACTGGGCATTCAGTGCTTACCTTGGCTACAAGAAGGTGAAAAAATTGCCTTGGCTTTAAAAGCACCCTCCCCAGGCCCTTGCAGTATAAAAGCAAGCGCCATTCAAATAAACCAAGCCGAGCCGTGGTATTTAATCGATCGCAAGCTAGGCAAGCTTCACGCTCTTAGTGAGAAAAGCTATCACTTTTATTACGACGTAAATGATGCCGCAGAACGCTTTTGGCTTTGGCGCGCGCCTACTAATTTTCATGCACTAGATTCCACGGCCGAGAACCCTCTTCTGTGGTATTATAAGGAAGGATTTTTACACTTAAAATTAGCCCACTGGCAAGAAAGTCTGCAGCTAAGCCTAGTAAATAGTGCGGGGCAAAAACTATGGCAACAAGAAAAACTAAGCGGGGTTGAGTGGCGCATTGACCTAAATCTATCGCCAGGAGTTTATTATTTACTCCTAGAGTCACTCGATTGGTCCCATCGCGAAACGCTTTATCTTGGCGATTAACGGCCGCTGCGAATAGCTCCATCATTTGGCTATTGCTAGATGCCCAAGCCGATAACACCACTTCCCAAAATGATTTAAACTCTTTGGGTAAGAGCCAATTTACTTACCTTTCGCCCGATAATCAACTCATCTATTTTGAATAACTTCCAAGCATTAGGTATCAGCGCAGGTTTTGTAAAAGGACTTACGGAATTAAATATCATTGAACCGACTTACATTCAGCAAAATGTAATTCCTATACTCTTAGCGGGACCGACCGATATCGTGGCGCAAGCGCAAACAGGCACGGGAAAGACCGCCGCTTACGGTTTGCCACTATTAGAAAAAATTGACCCCAAACTTGGCGTTGTACAAGGCTTAATTCTTTGCCCTACCCGCGAATTGGCGCAGCAAGTAGCTAAGCAGTTATTCAAATTCACGAAATACTCGGCTAAAATTTTCACGGAAGCGGTGTACGGCGGTGAGCATATCGATCGTCAAATTGGTGCTTTAAAACGTCCCACTCATATTGTCGTGGCTACACCTGGACGTTTAATCGATTTAATAAAACGCAAAGCCGTTGATTTAAATGCGGTGAAATCGGTAGTTTTAGATGAAGCAGATGAGATGCTTAGCATGGGTTTTAAAAAAGAACTCGATGAAATACTGAGCTTCTTACCGGCCGTAGAAAGCAAATGGTTGTTTTCGGCTACCATTCCCAATGAAATTAAAGCGATTATCAGCAAACATCTAGCGGAAAATGCTACCCGTATTGACGTGAAGCAGGAGAACGTGGTAAATAAAAACATCTCGCATCAGTATATGAAGTGCGACGATGCTGATAAGCTCAATGCCTTACAGCAATTTTTGCGCGCGGAGCCAGATGAACGCGGCATTATATTCTGCAAAACCAAAGCCGCCACTAAGAAGCTAAGTCAGCAATTAATAGCCAAAAATTTTACGGCCGACGCGATACACGGGGATTTAATGCAGAAAGAACGCGATAAAGTAATGCGCGCCTTTAAAAACGAAAGTCTGCGTTTACTCGTTGCCACAGATGTCGCCGCCCGCGGAATTGATATTTCAGACTTAAATTTTGTTTTACACTACCAATTGCCCGAAAGTGATGAATACTACACCCATCGCAGTGGTAGAACCGCTCGCGCCGGTAAAGAAGGCCTTTCACTCTGCTTTGCCAATGAGTACGAGGTGAAGACCCTACGCAATTACGAACGTAGCTTAGGAATTAAGTTTAAAGAGGTGAAGCGCTAGGGAATTAAGTCGCGATTCCAAATCTCGATTCTCAGTAAAATAAATTATGTTTGAGAAAGTATTTACCTGTCTTTGAAAGGGCTTGGTCCTTTTCCAAGCATGGAAAGCTGGTAAATAGAGCCAAACAATTATGCTTTACAAACTATTCCTATGGCTTTTCCGCCTTACGGCTAATGCCTATTTCCGATCAATTTATATAAAGGGAAAAGAAAATATCCCAAAAGACAAACCCGTCATTTTTGCGGCCAACCATCCCAGTTCTTTTATGGATCCCATTTTACTGGGGGTACACCTAAATCGATCGCTTTACTTTCTAGCCCGTGGCGATATCTTTAAGAATAAAATGGTGCGTAAGCTTTTCGACAAGTTGCACATGATCCCCGTTTACAAGCCCGACCTATCGCCCGATCAGGTGCACAAAAATGAAATGATTTTTGAGAAGTGCTACGAGTACTTAGAGCGCAATAAGGCAGTGATGATTTTCCCCGAAGGGATAAGTAAAACAGAACGCCGACTAAGACCGATAAAAACAGGCATCGCCCGCATAGCGCTCGGGGCAGAAGAAAAAAACAATTTCAATTTAGACCTTTGCATCGTACCCATTGGTTTAAATTATTCCAATCCTCACTATTTCAAAAGTGACGTATTTGTAAATATCGGCGCGCCTATTTCGGTAAGTGAATATCAGCAAGACTTTTTAAAAGACCCTAAAGAAGGGGTGCTTCAATTAACCGATCGCGTGAAATCGGAATTAGAGAAGCGCATTGTGATTATTGAAGATGAGCAGCTAGAAAAGCTCATTCGCCAAATTGAAATTCTGTACCGATCTAAATTACGCGAACAAAATAAGCAGCAAGAAAAAGCTACCCAAGATTTCTACTTATCGCAAGATATTGTAGAAGCGGTGCAGTATTATGCCAAGAATCACCCTGAGATACTGCAAGATTTTGAACAAAAAATTAGCGTCTACTTAAAACGCTTAAAACGCCTTAAAATAAGAGATACGCAAATTCGCAACTCAGAAACCTCCTTGCCCGTATTCTTACGTTTGCTCTATTTTACTTTTGGTTTTCCTCTATTTTTATTTGGGCTAATCACCAATATTATTCCTTTTAAAATTGTGGAACTCATCCCTAGCAAGGTGACTATCCGCGAAGATTTTGTGGGGGCGGTAAAAATGGCAACGGGCATGCTGATTTTTCTTATTACCTACCTGGTAGAAGCTAGCATTATTGCTTATTTCACGAACTTCCTTTGGGCTATTCTTTTTATCCTTAGCCTTTACCCAGCTGGCCTTTTTACAGTCGATTATTTTAAGAAGTACTACAGGGTTCGTGGTACCATTAAATACCTAAGAATCTTTATGAAAAAGGGCGACTTAATTGCCAATCTCAAAACCACCCGTCAAGAACTGGTAGACGAACTAGAGATGCGTAAAGAAGATTTTATCAAAGTGCGGACCTCTCTAATCTAAGAATCCAAAACGAAAATTAGAAAAGCATCTGCTAGGCCATTTTCCGTTTCGGATCTTTCTTTTATCCCTAATTTCGCCGCAAATTATTTTAGGCATGGCTGATACACCCGAAGGTAAAGAAGGAGAGAAGATTAGCGCTGAGCAGGTGGAACTCTGTTTAGCGGTTTTACAAAGCCTGAATGAAAATACCGATCAAATATTTGAAATCCCGGAAGATAAAAGAAGGGAATTACTAATTGCCGCCGGTATGCTTTCTCGTCCATCGCGTGAAGAATTCGCCCGCCGCAAACGCTCGGCTAAAAAAGTTGAAAAAAGAAAATTGCAAGAGCGCGATCGCCACGCCCGCAAGAATACAGGAATCCGATCGGCCCGCGAAGCGCTAGTTTTTGAAGCGCCTAAAATGATAGGCTTTGAGGACAAGCGCGACGAAAAAGAGCTAAAATTAGAGTCGCCCCGCAACTGCTACGTCTGCAAAAAAGTTTACCATACCCTCCACCATTTTTACGACACCATGTGCAAAGAATGTGGAGACTTCAACTATGCTAAACGCTTTCAAACGGCCGACCTCAAAGGACAAGTTGCTCTAGTAACTGGATCTCGACTTAAAATTGGCTACCATATCACCCTAATTATGCTGCGGGCTGGTGCCACCGTAATTGCTACCACCCGTTTTCCCGTTGACTCCGCTTTACGCTTCGAGAAAGAACCCGACTTTAAAGATTGGGGGCATCGCTTAAAAATTCATGGTTTAGACTTAAGACATATTCCGAGTGTAGAAATCTTCTGCAATTTTATTGAGCAGCGCTACGAGAAGTTGGATATTCTTATTAATAATGCCGCTCAAACAGTACGCCGGCCTGCTGGTTTTTATCAGCATTTGATGGGCCATGAAAACATCGCTTTTCACAAGCTTCCCCTTGCTGCTCGAGAATTATTAAAAGACCACGATTACTGCATTCAAGAACTGGATAATTTAAGCAATTCACTCAGCGACAAAGAGCAAAAAAACCTACCCGTGAGCTGGCATGGCAAGCAATTAGGCGTAGGACTAAGAGCCTCGGCCCAGCTTTCGCAGATCCCCTACACGATTGATGATTCGTTAGCCGATGAAGAAGTTTTTCCTACGGGTAAATTAGATGCCGATCTACAGCAAGTGGATTTACGCAAAACCAATAGCTGGCGCTTGCGCATGGGCGAAATCCATACCAACGAAATGCTAGAAGTGCAATTGGTAAACTCCGTTGCTCCCTTCGTTTTAGTGAATCGCTTGAGCCATTTAATGAAGAAAGAAAACACGGGAATAAAGCACATCATCAATGTGTCGGCTATGGAAGGAAAATTCCACCGTTGGCATAAAGAAGATCGCCACCCGCATACCAATATGGCGAAGGCGGCTTTAAATATGATGACACATACCAGTGCCTCTGATTTTGCTAAGTATGGCATCTATATGAATGCCGTAGATACTGGCTGGGTAACGGATGAAGATCCTGCCGAGTTAGCCAAGCGAAAAATGGAAGTACACGATTTTCAACCACCCTTAGATATTGTGGATGGTGCGGCACGTGTACTCGACCCTTTATTTGATGGCATTAATACCGGTAAGCATTGGTGCGGAAAATTTTTGAAAGACTATAGACCGATTGATTGGTAATACCCTACTTTCGCTCTAAACAAGAGCTTGGAATTTGAAGTAATCATTATTGGCGGAGGCTTAGCCGGCCTTTGCAGCGCCTTGCATCTCTCCCTTAGAGGGACCAAGGTTTTAGTGATCGAAAAACAGGAATATCCCCAGCATAAGGTTTGCGGCGAATACATTTCCAACGAAGTTTTACCCTACCTCCAATCACTCGGTTTTAATCCTTTCGATTTCGGTGCCAAAACAATTTCCGAACTTACCTTAAGCACCGAAGGAAACCAATCCATTAGCGCAAAATTACCCCTGGGTGGTTTTGGCATTAGTCGCTATTGCATCGATGCGGAATTGTCTAAATGCGCTAAAAAAGCCGGTGCTACCTTCCTGCAAGCACGTGTTATGGAAGTACAATTTAGCGAGGAGCAATTTGAAGTTTCTACTAATCTACAGGAAGTATTTAGAGCGCCATTGGTGATTGGTGCTTATGGAAAGCGTTCTAATTTAGATGCTAAAATGAAGCGGCCCTTCATGCTAAACAAATCTCCCTTTTTAGGAGTAAAAGCCCATTTTACAGGCGACTTCCCAGCAAATAAAGTAGGACTACACAATTTCCCTGGCGGCTATTGCGGGATATCTAAAGTAGAAAATGATAAAATAAATATCTGCTATCTAGTAGATTTCCAAACCTTTAAGAAATACAACTCCATAGATGAGTTTCAAGAAAAGGTGCTAAGTCAAAACAAATTCTTAAAAGAGGCTTTCGTTAAATATCCCATGGCCTTTGAAAAACCGATTACCATCAGCCAAATTTCTTTTTCTGAAAAAGCACCCGTAGAAAATCACATTTTAATGTGTGGCGATAGTGCGGGCATGATTCACCCTTTGGCGGGAAACGGTATGGGGATGGCGATTCGCTCGGCGCAAATGCTTTCAGAGTGTATTCTAAATTTCAATAAGGGCGAACTTTCATCGCGACAAACGCTAGAAGAAAGTTACCAAAGGCAATGGAATAAAGAATTTGCCAGCCGCCTCAAATATGGTCACCTTATATCGCGTACCTTTCGAATGGGCTTATTATCCGAAATATTAATGCTTTTGCTAAAATTAATGCCCCGCCTTTTACCGATAATTGTTAAGAAAACCCACGGCAAAGTAATGCGGACGATATGATGAAAAAGATAGATACCACGCACCGCAGCAGGGAAATAGAAATAATGGACGACTTAGAAATGGGGGGCGATTTATTGCGCCGAACCCTAGATCAGTTGGCCATGATCAATAAGTGGCTAGGAGGAAATAGTCTTACCAAAGACGGCCTTTTAAAGCTTCTCGAAAATCATCCTAAAGAAAAAGAAGTTTATATCATCGACTTTGGTTGTGGACACGGAGACATGTTACGGGAACTCGCTAAACTGGGCAAAAAGCACGGCTACAAACTAAAAATGCTAGGCATTGATGCTAATCAAACTGCGATAAATTACGGCGAAGAACTGTCCACTGATTATCCCGAAATCAGCTACCAATGTGCTAATGTCTTAGAAGACTCTATCCGCTGCTTACCCTGCGACATTGCTTTGTGCACCCTATTCTTACACCATTTTGAAGATCAGGTCGCGGAAGATTTTATTATATCTCTGGCAACTAACGCCCGCCTTGGCGTGGTAGTAAATGATTTACATCGCCACAAAATGGCCTACCGACTATTTAGCTCCCTACGGGGAATTATCAATAACCACATGGTTACCGAAGATGGCTTAACTTCCATTTTAAAGAGTTTCAAAAGGAAAGATTTAGACCAAATCGCACAAAAGCTATCCTATAAAAGTACCATAAGCTGGCGTTGGGCTTTTCGCTGGCAGTGGCTAATTCAAAAGAAATGAGTGTAAAAATAACCAGCATTGCTACCCAATTACCGCCTTATTCTCGTTCTACTGAAGAGATAATTCCCTTCCTAAAAGTGTGGCTTAATGGGCAAGAGGAAAGGTATCAGCGCAAAGTGATTAAGCTTTTTGAAAATGCTGGAGTAGAAAGACGCTACTCTATAATGGATGCCGAAGAGGTGTTTTTAAAAACCTCCTTTGCAGAGAAAAACGAAATTTACAAAAGAGAAACCATCAAACTGGCAGAAGGCGCCTTGGTGAAAGCCTTAGAAAATGCCCTGCTTAGTCCCAGTGATATCGATTTCATTATAACAGTAAGCTGCACCGGAATTATGATTCCCTCGGTAGACGCATACCTTATCAATAAGCTTGAGATGAAACAAGATATCGTGCGACTGCCCATTACCGAAATGGGTTGTGTAGCAGGCGTTTCAGGCATGATCTACGCCAATAATTTCTTAAAAGCCAATCCCAATAAAAGAGCGGCGGTTATTGCCGTAGAGTCGCCCACCTCAACTTTTCAAATCGATGATTTCTCTATGACCAATATTGTGAGCGCAGCTATTTTCGGTGACGGATGCGCTTGTACAATTTTGTCATCTTATGAAAATGAGCATGGTCCAGAAATTATTGACGAAGCCATGTATCACTTTTATAATGCCGAACATATGATGGGCTTTGATATTACCAATAGCGGCTTGCAAATGGTTTTGGATAAAGAAGTACCCGATAAAATCGCGACTCACTTCCCCGAAATCGTTCATCCCTTTTTAGCGAGAAATAACAAGTCCATCGCCGATGTAGATCACCTAATTTTCCACCCTGGTGGTAAAAAAATTGTGCAAACAGTAGAAAACTTATTTGGAAAACTGGGTAAAAATATCGATCATACCAAAGCTGTATTGCGCGATTACGGCAATATGTCAAGCGCAACCGTACTCTATGTTTTAGAAAAATTTATGCAAGAAGCCCCTAAAAAGGGTGACCTTGGCTTAATGCTGAGCTTCGGCCCAGGCTTTACCGCACAAAGACTATTATTAAAATGGTAAAAGAATTTACAGATAAAAACGAATGGGCTCTAATTTTAGGGGCCTCTAGTGGTATGGGCTTAGCCACCGCTAGAAAACTGGCGCAGCACGGCCTTAATCTATGCTTGGTCTATCGCACACGAAAACTCGACTTAGAAAGCATTGAATCCGATTTTCAGAAGATCAAAAATGACAACGGCGTCCAAGTTATTCACTTCAACCTCGACGCGACCCGTCCTGAAAAAAGAGAAGAAGTAATATCCGCCCTTGGCTTCCAATCGGAATACTCCAGAATTAAAGTATTGGTGCACAGCATTGCTAAGGGGAATTTAAAACCCATGGTATCTGCCGACAGGCCTACCTTAAAAAACGATGATTTCCACCTTACCCTCGAAAACATGGCCTTCAGCCTTTACGATTGGGTACAAGCCATATTTAAGAAGAATTTGTTTGCAAAAGATGCGCGAATAATCAGCTTCACCAGCATGGGTAATAAAAGAGCCTGGGAAAATTATGCGGCCGTATCTACCGCCAAGGTTGCCCTAGAAGCGATAACACGAAACATTGCGTTCGAATTCGCAGCCTTCGGAATTAAAGCTAATTGCATTGAAGCAGGCATTACGGACACAAGCTCTTTTAGGATGATTCCTGGTCACGAAAAACTTAAGGAATTTGCCAGCAGTCAAAACCCCTCTGGCCGCATGACAAGCCCCGAAGACGTAGCCAATGTGGTGTATTTACTTTGCAAAGAAGAAGCAAAATGGATAACTGGAACCATTATTCCCGTTAATGGTGGCGAACATTTACGATAGTATGACGTCCCGCGAAATAGTAGACCTTCTGCCTTACCAGGCGCCCTTTCTATTTGTGGATGAAGTCACTGCAGTAGATGAAAATTCGATTAGCGGCACCTATCGCTATCCTAAAAATTCATCCTTTTATCAAGGACATTTTAAAGGGAATCCCATTACCCCAGGTGTCATCTTAACCGAAACCATGGCCCAAATTGGCCTCGTTGCTTTGGGGATATACATTATGGGGCAGGGCTCCGAGAAGCTTTCTGATTTTCAGATTGCCCTCAGCTCCACTGAAATAGATTTCTATAAACCGGTTTACCCCGATGAAATCGTAAGAGTAAAGAGCCAGAAAGAATACTTCCGTTTTCATAAATTGAAATGTGCCGTAGAAATGTATAATGCTAAAAATGAACTCGTTTGCCGAGGCAAAATAGCGGGAATGCTAAAGTCTAAAACCGATTAATTCAGTAGCCTGTACATTATGAAAGATAGAGTAGTAATAACCGGCCTCGGCGTAGTTTCTCCCAACGGAGTAGGCTTAGCCGCTTTTCGAGAAGCTATAAAAGCAGGGCAATCTGGTATTAAATTCTATCCCGAATTAAAAGAGCTGGGCTTTTCCTGCTGTATCGGGGGCATGCCCGAAATTTCAGAAGCGCTAAAACGCGACTATTTTACCGAATTACAGCTAAAAGACTTTAAGAGCTCGGGCATTTTGTACGGTTGTATGGCTGGCCTCGATGCTTGGAAGGACGCCGGCTTGGCCCTTAATGAGGCACCCGATTTTGAGAGCGGAACTATTTTCGGGGCAGGGACTTCGGGCGTAGAAAAATTTAGAGAAGCTATTTACAAATTAGACGCTAAACAAGTACGACGATTGGGTAGCACCGTGGTGGCGCAAACCATGGCCAGTGGTGTAAGTGCCTATTTAGGCGGCATAATTGGCTTAGGCAATCAGGTTAGCACCAACTCATCGGCCTGTAGCACCGGCACCGAAGCCATTCTTATGGGCTACGACCGCATTAAAGCCGGCCATGCCCAACGCATGTTAGTAGGCAGTTGCAGCGATGATGGTGCTTATGTTTGGGGGGGCTTTGACGCTATGCGCGTGCTTACTTACAAACACAACGACGATCCCGAAAAGGGCTCGCGACCGATGAGTGCCACCGCTTCGGGCTTTGTACCAGGTAGTGGCGCGGGGGCCTTAGTTTTAGAGTCGCTAGAAAGTGCTTTAGCCCGTAAGGCCACCATTTATGCGGAAGTTTTAGGGGGTGAAGTAAATTCTGGAGGACAGCGAAATGGCGGCACCATGACCGCGCCCAACTCCGATGCTGTGCAGCGCTGTATTAAAAAAGCCGTTGCCAATGCGGGCATTAAAGCCATTGCTATAGATGCGATAAACGGCCATTTAACCGCGACTATCAAAGACGCGACTGAAATAGAAAACTGGATGATCGGCCTAAATTTAAAGGCAGAAGAATTCCCCCCTATAAATTCTTTAAAATCTATGGTCGGTCATTGTTTATCGGCGGCTGGCTCAATCGAAAGTGTGGCTGCGGTACTGCAAGTTAAAGAGGGTTTTATTTTCCCAAATATTAATTGCGCCGATCTAAATGAAGATATTGCTGCCTTAATTCCTGCCGACAGAATACCGCAAAAACTGATTGAAAAAGACATTAATATAGTGGCGAAAGCGAGCTTTGGCTTTGGCGATGTAAATGCTTGTGTAATCTTTAAGAAATACAAAAACAAATGATGGATAAAGAGGCCTTGATTGCTGAATTGAAAGAGATTATAAAACCTTATGTACAAGATCAGGAGGCCTTTGGCAACCTTACGGAAGATACCCATTTCATTACCGATTTGAAGATAAATTCCGCCAACCTAGTTGATATCGTGCTGGACACTGAAGACAAGTACAATATTGAAATCGATAATGATTCCATGGATAAAATGTCGGATGTGAAATCGGCCATGGGCGTAATTGAAGAGAAAATTGCCGCCAAGGGGTGATTGGCAATGATATCATCGATATTGCCTACACCCAAAAAAGCACCAACTACCAAAGGCGAGGCTTTTTAGCCAAGGTTTTCACCACATACGAGCAGGATATCATCCATCAGTCACCCCATGCCTTTACTACCGTTTGGCGCTTGTGGAGCATGAAAGAAGCAGCCTATAAATGGTATCTCCAAAAGGGAGGCCGGCCATTTAATAGCCCTAATCGCATTGCAATCACTTTAAGAGACAACCTTACGGGAGATGCGCAAATTGGGGGATTTTCGGTTGCGATTTTATCCGAGCTTACTAAAGAATACACCCACAGCTATACGCAGTCTTCGCAACAATACATACAGGTAAACGAAGTTTTCAGGCTTAGTCAAAATAATGTGAATACCCAATCTGCGGAAACGCATAATAGACTTTTAGCGCGCATTGCCATCGATTGGCATTTAGAAGAAACTTGTCTTAGCATTAAAAAAGATCGACAGGGAAAGCCCCTTATTTATTTCCACGCGCAAAAATTAGACATTCACTTCTCTCTGAGCCATCATGGTGATTTTGGGGCTTTTTCGTTTTTACAGGCTATTTCGGAAAGCTGACACATCCACAATTCAGCGCTACTTACCTTATTTTACAACCGATTTACATCAATTTACATTTACTTGCAGACCATTTCTGAAGATTGCAGCAGTTTTACGGAAAGAATCGTATCACCGTTTTTTCGGTGGTCCTTAAAAAAATCCCCTTATGTTATTAAAAGGAAAAATGAAGTATTTGCTTCTCTTATTTATCTCTGCTTCAAGCCATGCTTGCGCACAAGATAAAACGGAAAATACGGTAGAAAGCTCCGTTGAAGTAGTACCTGTAGAGCAAGTTCAAAGCGAAAGTATCCATTCCTATGGTGGCTGGTATTGCCCCGATAACTTAACAGCTTTTCCACCAGTAAACGCCGCCGACTTTTCTAAAATCGAGGTTATTAGCAACCGTTTACCCAGCTTAGAAGAAGTTCGCAGCGGTAAAGCTTTAATGTATTTAGATCCCGCCAAATACCCTAGCGCTAAAGCTTTGAACCTAGCCCTACCACGATTAGCAAAATACTACTCCGCTAATACGAGACAAGAAGAATTGGTAATTATCATTCAGGCGGTTGTAGCAGAGCAAGATACGGTAGTGGGCTTTCGCTTTTTAGACGGCGGTAACGGTAGTTCCTGGCTTCATGAAGTGGAGCTACTTTCGGATGCAGAAGCCACGGCCCTCGCTCCTAGCTCTTATGTTTTCTTAGAATTAAACATCAACCGTTCGAAGGAAAAAGTATACGAGGCGATCACTAAAACGACTTACGCCCAAGAACTTAGCACGACCTTTAATAAGAAAGATCTTTTTACCAATCCTTGGTCGAAAAACACCCAGGTAGATCTCATTTACAAAACCATGGAAGAAGAAGCCAAAGGCTATGTAATGAACATGTATGGTAATATTTATCTGCAAATCGACTATGTTAAGAAAGGACAGCAAAGCATTGAGAAAATTCTAATCTTAGACAATGAAGATGGTAAAAGCAGTAAAATTCAAGCGGTTTTTGGCCCTTATTTAGACGATTTCGAAGAGCAAGAAAAAGCTTGGAACGATTGGTTAAAAGAGCTAGAAAAAGAGAGCCTCGCTGAAATAAGGTAGCTAGCAAAATATCAGTTGAGCGAGAATAAATTATCCTTCGAAATAAATTTTCTCGAGTGGTAAAAAGGCGCTATTCCATTATCTTCCCCAAGTCACTAGAAACCACGATAATGAAAAATAGTAGTCCTTTTTACTGCCTCTTATTTTCGCTCCTTTTTATCAGCTATCATGCTTCTGCACAAGTTTATGCCCGCAATGGCATTGTGGCTTCCAGTAGTAAAATAGCTTCGGAAATAGGTGTAGAAATCCTTAAAAAAGGCGGTAATGCCATCGACGCATCGGTAGCAACAGCTTTTGCCCTAGCCGTTACCCACCCTAGTGCGGGTAATATTGGTGGAGGCGGCTTTTTAGTTTATATGGATTCTGCGGGCAGCGCTACCACCATCGACTTCCGCGAGAAAGCGCCGCAGAAAGCGAGTGCAAAAATGTTTCTGGATACGAATGGAAATCTCCCGAAAGGTACTAATCTCTATGGCTCGGAGTCGACGATTAACCATATCGGACTTAAATCGGTGGGCGTCCCTGGCACAGTGGCGGGTCTTTATCTGGCGCATCAAAAATATGGGCATCTGCCTTGGGCGCAATTAGTGCAACCCGCTATTGATTTGGCGCAAAACGGCTTCCCCTTACCCTATAGCCTGAGCAGGTTCGCCCAGTATTTTGATGCCAATTCGCCTCAGTCTTTTTTAAGGGATTACTTCCGCAATAGCGAAGGTAAATTAATTCAGTTTGGAGAAGTGTGGCAGCAAGAAGCGCTCGCAAAAACCTTAAGCGCCATCCGTGACCACGGGCAAAATGGATTTTACCAAGGTTGGGTAGCCGAAGAGATTGCTGGCTACATGAAAGCCAATGGCGGACTTATTACTTTGGAAGATTTGGCCACTTATACTGCCGTAGAAAGGGCTCCTATTAAAGGCACCTTTAAAGGATACGAAATTTACTCTATGCCACCTCCAAGTTCAGGCGGAGTGGCCTTAATAGAGATGATGAACTTAATGGAGCTAGCTAATTTAGATTCCATCGAATTCAACTCCACCGCCTATGTGCATCTTCTGGCCGAAGTGATGCGCCGAGCTTTCGCAGATAGGGCCGAATACTTGGGCGATCCTGATTTTAATATAGACATGCCACTAGATAATTTGACCTCGAAAGAATTTGCGAAAGACCGATATGAAAATATCGATTGGACCCAAGCTTCACCGAGCGACTCATCTAAATTTGGGCAAATTTACGACGGCAGCAGTACCACTCACCTTTCGGTAGTGGATCAATTTGGCAATGCCGTTTCCTTAACATACACCTTAGAGCATAGTTATGGATCAGGCCTCGGTTCTAAAAAACTAGGTTTTATTTTCAACAATGAAATGGGCGATTTCAACCCCTTACCCAGTTATACTAACAGAAGCGGAATAATCGGCACCAACCCTAATTTAATTGCTCCCAATAAACGAATGCTATCCAGCATGACGCCCACCATAGTTTCCAAAGACGGTAAACCATATTTAGTAATTGGCAGTCCGGGCGGGAGAACGATTATTAACACCGTTTTTCAAACCGTTCTAAACGTATTGGCTTATGAAATGCCCGTAGACAAAGCCATTGAAGCCATGAAAATTCACCACCAATGGTTACCCGATCAAATTAAATACGAAAGGAATTTACTATCGCCGGATACTCGCCAGCGGCTGGAAAGTATGCAGCATACTTTAGTACCCGTTAATTCGCTCGGCGTCCTTATGGGTATTCAGATGGATGCGAAAAACAATATCATGATTGGAGCGGCCGATTCCTCCAGTCCCGAAGGTGCGGCGGTAGGATATTAAGGAATGAACTGTGTAAATTGAATTGAAGAGGTGTGAAATGTATAAACCATATCCCAACTTGTGTAAGAATTCCATCTAGGAACTGAATGACCTCTGTACCGGGAACCTAAGATCAATGTGAAATTAGGCCTCAGACCCCTTGTAAATATTGGGATTAGAGTAGAAGCCGCGAAGTAATAGCAGGCTATTTTAATCGGTTAAAGTGAAGAAAGCTACTTTTTGAAAGAGGCCCCGATCCGCTAGGCAAAGTGTGATATATGTAAGTCTTTGTGAAAGTAGTGCAATGCTCCAGCGGCTTATTCCTTCCACCTTTGTAAGGTTGTGAAAACTCTTTTACAGCTAAGAAATATGCAGATGAAAAAAAGATTACTATTTATCCTTGTTTTCATTGTTAGCCTCGCCACCTACCCTAGTACAAGTTTTGGGCAAGCCCCAAATTTAGGCAGCGCAGCCGATTTTGTTTTGTTCTCCACCGATGGTGCGGTAAGTAATTCGGGGCTTTCTCAGATTACTGGAAATGTAGGAACCAACAATGGTTCTAGCACCGCCTTTAGAAATGTAAACGGAGTGATGCACGATGGCGACGGTGTAAGCGCTCAATGTGCCGCCGATTTACTAATTGCTTACAATCAATTAAACAGTGCCGTTCCCACCCTTTTTCCTGCTCCCCTTTTAGGAAATGGCGCTACCCTTAATGCAGGAATCTATTCCATTTCATCTGCAGCCACTCTTAATCTTACCTTAAATTTAGATGCGCAAGGAAACCCCAATGCCGTCTTTATATTTCAAATTCAAGGTCCCCTTTCTACCAATGCCGCTGCTAAAATTAAGCTGCTAAACGGTGCTCAAGCCTGCAATGTATTTTGGAAGGTAGAAGGCCTGGTTAGTATGGCATCTGGCACGACCATGCGCGGAACCATAATTGCCAATAATGCCGCCATTATAATGAATACGGGCGATACGCTCGAAGGCAGAGCCCTATCTACCGCTGGTGCCATTACTATAGATGGCGTCCTTGCCTACACTCCTATTGGCTGTGGCAGCGCCGTTCTTAACGGACCCACCGCCCCTAATTTAGGAGCAACGGCTTGTTATGCGATATTCTCTTCCGATGGGGCCGTTAGCAACTCAGGTATTACCAATGTAAGCGGCGATGTGGGCAGCAACAATGGCTTAACCACTGGCTATAATCCCCTTTTGGTGAATGGTGATATTCACCTCATTCCCGACGGGTCTACCGCACAAGCCGCGGCTGATTTATTAGTAGCCTATAATTATGTAAATTCCTTAAGTGCCGATATTGAGCTCTTGTATCCCGCCGACTTCGGCAAAAACCTCGTGCTTACGCCTCACACTTATCTTTTAGGTGGCGCCACTACCTTTACCGACACCCTTTACCTCAACGCCCAAGGAAATGCCAATGCCGTTTTTGTGATTCAAATTAACGGAGCACTTTCTACCAGCACCTATGCCAAAGTGGTTTTAATGAATGGTGCACGCTCCGAAAATGTGTTTTGGAAAGTTGAAGGTGCGGTGAGTATAAACAACTATTCCATTTTTAGGGGAACCATCATTTGTAATAATGGCGCTCTCAGTGCCCTAAACACAGGGGTAATCCTCGATGGGCGTGCACTCACTACCAATGGTGCTTTAACTTCTACCGCCATGGATGCCACCGCCCCTTTGATTCCGGGTAATTGCTCTACCATTGGTCTACCTGTAATTAACACAGTGGGTGATCTGGTAGATATCTACCCTAACCCTTTTCAAACTAAAACTACTATTCGTTTTAATGACCCTGCTTTAATAGCCGATTGTGAGTTGAAAATTTACAATAGCGTGGGCAAGGAAGTTCTTAGTACTAAACTTCAAAACCCATCTACCATTTTAGAAAACAATTTCGGCAATGGTGTTTATTTCTATCGAGTAATAGCCCATGGCGAAACCTTACAGAGCGGAAAAATTATTGCACAAAATTAAAATCAAAACAACATCAATTATGAATAAATTATTTTATCGCATCCTCTGCGCAGTCCTATTCGCATCAGGTAGCCTCATGGCACAAAGCCCTTTGGCAAAAAATCAAAGCCAAGTTAATTTTGGAGTGGGCTTTTCCAGCTGGGGTGTTCCTTTTTACCTAGGAATGGATTATGGCATTCACCCCGACATTAGTTTGGGGGGCAATTTGAGCTACCGTTCTTATCGCGAAAACTGGAAGAATAACTATTACAACCACAATGTAATTGGTCTTTCTGCTAACGGGAATTATCACTTCAACCGCATTCTTTCCATGCCTAGCAATTGGAACTTCTATGCAGGTTTAAATATCGGCTTCTATGCTTGGTCTTCACCCAACGATTATTTAGGAAACAATAATACTGGCCTAGGTTTAGGCGGGCAAATTGGAGGTCGCTATTTCTTCAATAACCGCTGGGGCTTAAATTTAGAGTTTGGCGGCGGGAATGCTTTTTCGGGAGGCAAGTTTGGTCTTACCATGAAGCTTTAAAATCAGTTCGGACCCGCTAAAGTTAACTTTGACATCACTTTAAATCGACCCAAAATTTGCTGGACGTTTTTAGGCAAACATTTACTATCATGCACCGCCACTCGCTATTCTTTCAGAGTACTTTTTGGCCTTACAAAATCTAGACTCCGCCGAGTACTGTGCCCTGAAAAGCTTAGAACTATCCTTAGAGCAAAATAAATACATCAGTCCCCTAATTTCCACCCAATGGAATAATTGAAAAATACGGATTCTATTAACCTTCAATCTTTAGGTATTTCTATTGGCTCGTGAAGAAAAATTAAGACTGTAAACTATACGCGTAGACTTCAATAGCAATGGGGCCGCAAAAATTTCACTCTTCATTTTCCGCTTGAGGGCAGATGCGTTTTTAAGATGGTTTAGACCTGAATAATCACAAAATTTTATAATTATCAATTTTCAAAAAAAGAAATTAGCCTAGCCATTATTTTTCCGAAAATTGCCTTTGCATTAAGAGCAACCAAAAAGTACTTGACTTATGACTAGATTCCTTTCCCTAATACTTTTATCTCTTTCCATATCCAGCTATTCTTGGGGGCAAGCTATTGATAGCGCTAAACTAAACCGCTACTTCGAAGCCCTAGAAAGCAACAATAAATTTATGGGATCGGTAGCCGTAGCGCGCGATGGCAAAATTATATATACGAAAAGCATTAGCTATCGCGATTTAGAAAATCAGACAAAAGCCGATGTTAACACCAAATACCGCATCGGTTCTATTTCCAAAACTTTCACTTCGGTATTAGTATTCAAGGCCATAGAAGCCAATTTACTCAGTTTAAAAACTCCCCTTTCGCAGTACTATCCCAGTATTGAAAATGCCAAAAAAATTACGCTTGATCTTTTACTTAGTCACCGTAGCGGCATTCACAATTTCACCAATGATGCGGATTATCTAACTTGGAATGAGGAAGCCAAAACGGAAGCAGAAATGCTTGAAATCATAAAAGGCGGTGGTAGCGATTTCAAGCCCGATTCTAAGGCAGAGTACAGCAATTCTAACTTTTTACTTTTAAGCTACATTCTCGAAAAGACCTATAAGAAAAGCTATGGCGAAATTTTAAACGAACACATTATTGTGCCGCTTCAGCTACAGCACACCTATTTGGGAGGGGAAATAAATACCAAGCAAAATGAAGCCTATTCCTATTCTTTTATGGGAGACTGGGAAAAGGAAAAGGAAACCGATATTTCTATTCCCTTAGGTGCGGGCGGGATTGTTTCTACCCCGAGTGATTTACTACTTTTCAGCGAGGCTCTTTTTAAAGGCGAATTAGTGAGTGCATCTAGTTTGGAACGCATGAAAACCTTACGCGACAACTATGGCATGGGCTTATTCCAGTTTCCTTTCAATGGAAATTTCGGTTTTGGCCATACGGGCGGAATTGATGGTTTCTCTTCCATTTTTAGTTATTTCAAAGAGGACCATTTATCCTATGCGCTTTGCTCAAATGGCAATAATTACAATGCCAACGAAATTTCCATTGCCGTTCTCAGCGCTGCTTTAGACCAGCCCTTTAGCATTCCTAGCTTTACAAGTTACAAAGCAAAGGAAGGCGAATTAGAGCAATATGTCGGGGTTTACGCTTCACCGCAGATGCCTTTAAAAATAACCATCAAGACTAAAGACGGTAACCTGTTCGGACAAGCCTCGGGTCAACCTGCTTTCCCTTTGGAAGCGACTGCCAAGGACATCTACAAATTTGATCTTGCCGGTTTGGTGATGGAATTTAAGCCCAAAGAGAATAGTCTCGTTCTGAAACAAGGAGGCGGAGAATTTCTTTTTAAGAAGGGGGAGTAGAAATCTCATAAAAACATCACCATAAAAGTGTGAATTATATAAAGAATCGTAAGAATTGTGTAAGAACTTATCTCTTTCCGATTTAGACCTTAGATCTGTAGTTATCAATATAATTTTAGCACAGCATAAAAGAAATGGCAAAAGAAAAAGAAGGCAAGCCTAAAACCGGCAAAACCGCCGCATCTAAAACACCGAAAGAGAAAAAAGCCGCAAAGGCGGCAAAAAAGAAAGTAAAAAATTCGGGAGAATAAAAACAATTTAACCTTTTCAAGCCCACCCCCACAAGGGTGAGGATAGGCTTTATTGCATATTCCTCTCTATTTTAAGCATCCCGATTAGATAAAACTAATCGGGATCTTTATTTTAAAAAAAGGTGAGTTGGACTATACATTAGAGGCGAATACATAATAAAATGTAATTTTGCCCCGCTACAAAACGGCGGTTATGGCTGGTCCTTTACAGAGCAAGTCTGTCTAAAGTCAAAAAGCCTCCTTCCTCTTCCTGAGCACTGATTCTAAAACATTCGCTTACATTAAAAGCATAGTACAATTTCGACCTGTGGTATTAGCTTAGTAGCCACCTTCGCCCGCTATTTCCAAAATCCAAAATTGCTCCGCCGAAAGCTTTGCATCTTCGATTTCCGCTTTACTTTATATACCCTTTACATCCATTATCGGTAACACATTAGTCGCGAATTAAAAGCTATTGTATCGCTTGGTGCAGAATACAAATTAATGACCATTTCTCACCTAAGTTAGTATTGGTATACCTCAAAAATTGAAAAAAAAGGCCTACCCGCTTTTTGAAACCTCGAAAAAAAGGGAAAAGTAATTAGCAAGAATACCTCGTTGAGCTTAAAGCTGCACTCGATAATAGCTAAGAATAGAACTTATTAAGCGCCCTTCTGGTGCGAATTTATTGGCAAAATCCCCTTATAGTTTATTTTACTTAAAGCCCAACAAACACGCCTCTTTTGAGCTTCTTTTTCTTATTAAGTGATTTCACAAAGTGCTTTATTCCAGGCTATTGCAGAATATTTATCGTAGGTAATAATAATTATTTCTATCTTAGCATATAGTATTTTTAACCTTAAGCTAATTCCCAATGCTAAAAACCACTCTTGCGATAGCCTCACTTTGTCTATTTACTCATCATGCGCAAGCGCAAAGCTTGGAAGACGATTTTGAGGGAAATAGCACTATAAACTCTTGGTTCGGAGACGATTGCAACCTAAACACCAGTTTAAGCAACCCAGTATCGCAAGGCATTAATACCTCAAACACGGTTTTAGAATATCACGATATTGGCGGATCTTATGCCAATGTTCGCTTTGATGCAGGACGAAATTTCGACCTTGCCAATTACAGCACTTTTAGCTTTAAAATATATATTCCTTCCTCCGGGCTAACCGGCAACCAGAACAATCAGGTGAGTCTTAAATTACAGGATGGAAATTTAGGTTCACCTTGGAGTACGCAAACTGAAATTATTAAAAATGTGAGCCTCGATCAGTGGCAAACAGTGAGTTTCGACTTCGCTGCCGACCCTTATATTAATCTAGATCCAAACTCAGCCAACCCCCTGCAGCGCAGTGATTTAAACCGTGTCTTAATTCAGGTAAACGGCGAGAATAACAGCGATGAAGTATTGGCTTATATCGACGACTTTTTCTATTATGATACTGTTCAAACTGTTATAAGTTTTGATCAACTTATTTGGGCCGACGAGTTCAACTATACTGGAGCAATAGATAGCAGTAAGTGGTTTCATCAGACCAAATTACCCGCGGGTGGAAGTTGGTACAATGGTGAAATTCAGCATTATACCGATGAGCTCACCAATAGCTCAGTTACCAATGGAGAACTTAAGATTTTAGCCAAAAAAGAAACTTATACCGATCAAGGAGTTACCAAGCAATATACTTCCGCACGCCTTAACTCAAAGTTTGCCTTTAAATACGGGCGCATTGAGGTAAGAGCCAAACTACCAATGGGAGCGGGTACTTGGCCTGCCATTTGGACTTTAGGGAAAAACATTAGCGAGGACGGCGCTTATTGGCAAACCCAAGGTTTTGGCAACACTCCTTGGCCCGCTTGCGGCGAGATGGATATTATGGAACATTGGGGCACAAATCAAAATTATGTTTCTAGTGCTACGCATACGCCTTCAAGTTTTGGGGGAACTATTAACCACGGTGGACAAGTGATTCCCACGGCTTCTAGTGACTACCATGTTTACGCCTTAGAATGGACCAACGAAAAGTTGGTTTTCAGTGTAGACAGCGTTACTCACTTTGTTTACAATCCTCCTATTAAAGATGCGGCTACTTGGCCATTTGACGATGAGCAATATATCCTTTTAAATATTGCAATTGAGCCCGGTATCGTTGGAAGTTTTACCGAAAGCGCTATGGATATTGACTATGTAAGAGTATATCAACAGTCTTCTAATGTGTCCATTAAAGAAGAGACCAAAATCTCTAAGCCCGGCCTAAAAGCCTTCCCTAATCCCGTTATCAATGAATTGAATATTGATATTAGCGGCATGACAGGAGAGCCCGAAACTCTAAGCATTTTCAGCATTGATGGTCAAAAAATAAAGACCCTGAAGCCACTCGTTAGTAATCAACAGATTCAAGTTACTAATCTCGATAGCCTAGCGCCGGGTGCTTATTTAGCCATTTTCGAAATGGAAGGCCAAAAGCAAGAAGTGAAGTTTATTAAAAACTAAGATTTTTGGGATTATTGATCGCTGCTTTGGTAGGATTTAAGATGTCAGATTTGAGACATTAGAGGCTGCAATAGACATTGGTTTACGCCATTGAAATTAGAACCCTTAAAACTTGGCACCTGAAGCTCTCGCGGGCTGAGGGATAGAAATTCGGTTGTAATTCAATGAAAGTAAAGGCCTTGTGAAAAGGGTAATTCGATTGTATTACTAGCAATTTCATGGCGTCTAAATAAAAAATAAAGCCCGCTGAAATTAATCAACGGGCCTTATAATTCAATTAAATTGAAATCAATCTACCTTAATAATCGGTGTTTTGATTTCTCCTTTATCACTATCAATCACTATAAAGTACAAGCCACTTTGCAAATTGTTTAAAGATAATTGCATGGACTCTTCCTGTCCAGTGCCATTGGGGATATAATTTTGAATTAAAGCACCTCTAGCGTCTAGCACTCGTACTTTTTGTATTTGCACATCTTGGCTTGACCAGTTTATATTTACAACATCATTGGTAGGATTAGGGTAAATTTCAATAGCCTGTTCAAGCTGCCACTCAGCGGTAGATATGCTTGATAAACGATAGGCCCATTCATTCTTATCGCCACAAGCATTGGTAACCTCTAACTTCACCAAGTAAAATAGGCCGGGTGTGGTATAAATATGAATTGGATTAACACCTGTGCCGGTAGTACCATCACCAAAATCCCAATTGTAATTTACCGCGTTATTCGAGGCCGAAGCATCAAACTGAATGCGTAAACCCGAACCAACAGGACTTAAAACAGTGTAGGTCCAATCTGCCTTGGGCGCGCCACAAACCGTTATCGTTTGTGAGGTGCTTAACGTGTCGCCACAGGCGTTGTAAACGGTAAGACTTACAGTATAGGTGCCCGGTGTAGAATATTGATATCCACCTGATCGATTGGTATCGGTACCGCCGTCGCCAAAATCCCAAGCGAAGCCCGTGGCATTAGAACCAGAGGCATCAAAGAAGAGGCTATCGATTTGCACATTTGCGCTAAGCTGAGGACTTAAGGTATCACAAATCCGCAAATTGAAAGAAATAGTATCGCCTGTACCGCAATCGTTATAGGCCATCAGAATTACGGTGTAAAGCCCAGATGCGCCATAAACATGACTCGGATTAAACCCGGCACCCGTTGTACCATCGCCAAATCCCCATGAAAGGCTATCGGCATTAATAGAACTTGAGCCATTAAAGCTTGCCCCGTAAAAACTACTAGTGGCGCTTCCAATAGCAGTAACCGTATCGCAAGGAGCGGTAACGGCGGTATCGAAAATAGCCCCACTGAATAAGCTCGCACCACAGGAGTCGTAAACTCCTATTTGATACTGACTATTTGCAGTTAAACCCGCTAGGGTATAAGGACTACTTAGGCCTGTTATTACCGTCATTGTTCCTGGCCCTGCGGCTAAATCGTAAAAAGTTAGCACTGTTTGTCCAGGCTTTGAAGAGTTCCAAGCAATTTGCACCGAAGTTTGCGTGGCATTAGAAATAGCCAAAGTAGTAGGATCTGCGCAGGGCACAATGGCTTCTCGCACTTCTACTCCATCCAGCGCTATATCACCCGTAAAAGTAGTCGCATCGCCTAAGAAGTTAATCTGAATCGTATCGCCTTTGTAGGCCGATAAATCGATAGAATCGCTAATCCAAGCGGCAGCATTACTTGTTTGTTGCTGACCCAAATAGGTTCGCAAAAGGGTAGGACTGCCGTTATCTGCTTCTATGCTAAAGTTTACAATGGAAGCACCGAACATATGATAACTGTAAAACAAATAGGGCAAATTACTAGTAGCATCTATAACAATGGAAGGCGTACTTATGCTGGCAACACTGCCGCCACGGGAAGCTTCTACGTAAATGTACTTGCCAGTTCCGCTAAGATCTGTATTGGGACCTGTATTAGCCGATTGAGTAGTGCCGATGCCTGTTCCCCATTGATTTAAATTGGTAACAGGTCTAGTCCAACAAGGATCAATTTGATCGTTGGCATTGGTTGCACCGGTACCTTCTTGCCACGCAGCGCCGTCAAAATTTTCGGCATAAGGCATATAAACTGGAGCACAAGTTAGCTTCTCATCTATCGCAAGATCATCGATGGAGATATCACCTTGGAAGGGCGCATTACCTGTAACCTTGCTTGCTACGAATCGCAATACGATAGACTGATTTACATAAGCGGCTAGATCAACTCGGCGCTCTTGCCAAGCATTGGCTTGCGAACCGTTAATGGTTTCTAGAACCACCCAGTTACCCGTATTATCTAAAATTTCTGTACTCAAATTTAAAGGCATTCCATTGGCGGAAAACATGTGTAACCAATAAACCAATTCGGGCTGAGAAAGGGCACTTAGGTCTATCACGGGAGACTGCACAATAGCTGTGTCGCCACTTACTCCGCCGCTCGCTTCTACATAAACATAAGAACCCGCACCAGAGGTGTGGTCACCATTAGGCCCCGTGCCATTGCTAGGTGTTGTTCCTGTACCACCGCCCCAGTGATATAAGCTATCTCCGAGACGTCCCCAACAGGGCGAAATAGTTGAACCCGTATTTAAACCATCGGCGGCACCTTCATTAAAGGCATAATCGAAATTTTCGAAATAAGGGGCCACTGAAATTCCACAAGAAGTGGCAAGTAAGACTGGACCAAACCAAGTACTTGTATCGCCTGGGGCACAGATATTACGAATGTAAAATTCATAATAAGTCCCAGGATTTAGCCCACTTGCCGTGCCCGTTGCACCAGGCAAAATGGTATAAGTACCTGTTCCTAAAGTAAAGCCAGCCAAACCGTACTCTACCTGTGCGTTTGTCGCAAGGTTAGGGTGACTGTAATTTATAGAGTTGGCGGTAATTCCTGTTACCGTAAAGGCTGTTGGCGCTGGACAAGAAACCGAAGTGATTGCTACCTCATCTATGGCAATATCACTCGCAAAACCATTACCAAAACCCTTAAAAACAAGACGAATGGTATCCCCTGAGTAAGCCGCTAAATTTAGATTTGCATTAAGCCACGGAGCGGCATTCGAGTTTTGCTGCGCACCTGCAATACTCCATAAATAACTCTCTGTTCCATTGCGCTCTATCGAAACTTGTAGGCTATCGATATCTGCACCAAACATATGGTAAGCAAAGCTAAGTTCTGGATTAGCAAAACTGCTAGGTAAGCTAATTAAAGGCGAGTAAATAATACCTTCATTAACATTCACCCCGCTGTATTCGGTATAAATATAATTACCGGTGCCACTAAAATCAGTATTTGGGCCTGTTCCTGCCGAGCCCGTTGCTCCGGTACGAGTGCCAAAATTGGGGTTACCGGCCGGTCTATCCCAGCAAGCATTAATCACATTAGCTCCGTTAGCTCCACCAGCACCACTAGTCCAACCCGCGCCATCAAAGTTCTCTGAAAAAGGCGCCACTAAGGGACTGCAAAGAGTTTGATAGGTATCACAAACCCAAGCCGAAGTATTGCCTAAACCACAACTATCGCGCACACAAACGGTATAAGTAGTTTGTGGTGATAAGCCTGTAATGGCAAAACTGTTGGTACTAGAATTAGCAATATTTACCGCCGTGGAACCTACCGCCTGCCAGCTTACATTATAATTACTTGCTCCGCCACTTACCCAATTAATATTGAGGGTAGTACTGGTTCTGCTAATAAGCTGTAATGAATCAGGCACCAAGCAAGAGGGCCCTTCATCGATGGTTAAATCATCTATAGCCAAGTCGCCTTGTTGGGGAGTAGCTCCAGCGCCAACCGTGGCTCTGTAACGAAGCTTGATGGTAGTTCCCGCATAATCGCGGAGATCTGTTACCTGTTCTTGCCACTGAAAACCTTGATTCCCAGTGAGGGTCCCCAATGAATTCCACACGCCATTGCCGCTATCCGCTTCCCACACTAGGGTGCCTTGCGAACCATTTTGTGCCCACATATGATACCAGAATCTTAGTTCTGGATAATTAAGACTATCTAAATTAATATAAGGGGTTTCCAACCAAGCCGTGCTGGCGGCGGGTGCAAAAGACGCTTCGATATAAACATAGCTGCCATTACCCGATGTATTATCGAAAAATGGACCGGTACCGCCCGTTGGTGTGGCGCCAGTGCCGCCTCCCCAGAAGTACAAACTATCTGAGTCGCGCGTCCAACAAGGAGAAATGGTGGAACCAATATTTTGTGCGCCTGCCGGGTTCGTACCAGGATTAAAAGCTAGGTCGAAATTTTCAGAATAGGGAGCCAAAACTGTGTCACAAGAGGTAGGTGTAGTTACCGGCCCAAACCATTTACTTACATCGCCTACCGCGCAACTATCGCGCACATAAAAACTATAATACGTACTGGCATTTAAACCGGTTACGGTAAAAGGATTTGTACTCGCTGTAACCACGGTTCCTTGCCCCTGCACGAAACCAGGAGCGCCGTATTCAATTTGCCAATTACTGGCTCCACCTGTTGTCCAGCTAAGGGTAACACTATTTTTAGTGGCCCCAGTTACGCTTAAAGCAGATGGGCGTGGACAAGAAAGATCTTTTACCGAAAAATCATCGATAGCGATATCACCCACAAAACCACCAGTACTGTAAGCCAAGATGCGTATCACTAGCGTATCGCCAGAAAATGCACTCAAACTAAAATCATCGTAAAGCCAAGGATCAGTGGCGGCTGTTTGCTGCTCACCCACAATAGAACCTAATCGCGTGGTAGCGGAACCTTGCACGGCTAAAAACACCAAGCTATCTATCGCTCCACCGTACATAAAATAAGCAAACTCTACAATAGGATTAGTTAAAGTAGTAGGGATAAAAATTTCGGGGGAGTTAATCTCACCGGGGGCGGCAACACCACCGCTGTATTCCGCGTAAATATAATTTCCGCTACCACCGGCGCCACTGTTAGGGCCTGTATTAGCCGAAGCTGTTGCTCCCGTATAAGAACCAAAATTTGGGTTTACATCACTGGGACGCGTCCAACAGGCATTGATAAGGTTACCCACATTATTGCCTGGATTACCGGGTACCCAAGTAGTTCCGTTAAAGTCTTCGGTATAAGGAGCAGTAAAGAAAGAACATAAAGTAGTAGCCGAAGTTGGTCCTATTATCGCACCAAAACTCCCTGAGCCGCAACTATCAGTTAAATAAAAGTCATAGGCCGTAGCGGGGGTCAAACCACTAATTGTCACAACATTATTAGTGTAAGTAATCGAGGTTCCCGAGCCTGGGCTAAAACCAGCAGGTCCGTATTCTACGGTTTGGCCTAAGGAGCCGCCCGTCACCCAGTAAAGATCAATACTAGTACTGCTAATACCGGTTACAATAAAATTCGAGGACTGTGGACAAGCAATGTTTTCAATAGAAACCTCATCGATGGCAATATCGCCTGTAAAGGCACTGTTTACGCCCGTAAAACGCAATTGAATGGTATCACCCGCATAGGCAACAAGACTTTGCTCCACCAAAATCCAAGGATCAGTATTGGCATTTTGCTGTGCCCCTACCACACTATAAATTTGAGTCCAGCCACTGCCATCATTCACTTCTACATAAAGTGAATCAACGCCTGCTCCATACATATGGTAATAAAACTTTAAAGCGGGACTGGCTATATTGGCGGTCATTGCAATTTGCGGACTAGTAATACGTCCTGCTCCGGCCGCGCCACTTGCTTCGGTATAAAGGTAATTTCCGTTGCCGCTAAAATCGTTATTCGGACCAGTGCCCACTGAAGTGGTAGGACCATTACGCGTACCAAAATTAGGATTCGCATTAGTGGGTTTAGTCCAACAGCTACTAATGTTATTCGCTGCATTATTTCCTCCAAAACCTGAAATCCATAAGGCGCCATCAAAATTTTCGGAATAGGGTAATGTAGAAATACCACAAGGCATGGTAACGGTTACTGGACCGGTCCAAAGACTAACATTTCCTGTTCCGCAGCTGTCGCGCACGTAAATGTCATATACCTGATTTGCCCCTAAACTTAGGGTGAAGGGATTGCTGTTTGCATTAACAAGAGTGCCTTGACCAGGTGTGAAGCCTACTGGACCGTACTCTATATTCCAGTTGGTTGCTCCGCCGGTAGTCCAGCTTAAATCTACCGAAGTAGCGGTAATGTTAGAACTGATTAAATTTAAAGGTTGCGGACAAGCAGGTGCTTCCGCTATACGTACCTCATCAATAGCAATATCCCCTCGTCTTTCATTTCCTTTGGCACCCACAAAACGCAGTATCACCGAATCATTGGCAAAGGCCGCCAATGAAACTATGGCCTTAGTGTAGGGGTCAAGCCCAGATGCGTGCTGATTACCACTGATGGTAAACACGGATGTTGTCCACAAACCAGTAGTACCAGAATACACATCTACCGAAAGGGTGCCCATGGTATTACCATACATATGATAGTAAAAGGTTAATTCGGGTATGGTTAAGGCGCTGAGATCAATAAAAGGACTTTCAAAATAAGCCAACTGACCAATGGAGCCAGCGGACGATTCAAGGTAAATGAAGTTTCCAGTGCCGCTGTTATCGGCATCGGGACCAGTATTTGGCGTGGTTGTAGGCGTAGAACGCGTTCCCCAATAAACAGGATCTACTGCTGCAGTACCGGCATTGGGTGTTCTAAACCAGCAAGAGCCAAGCGCATCACCGGCATTGTAAACACCGGTTCCTGCGGTCCAACCTGCACCATCGAAATTCTCGAAAAATGGCGCCGCTACTGAGCTACACAAGGTATTTGCAATAACGGGAAGTGACCAAACAGAAGTATCGGTGCTACTACAAATAGAGCGTAGGTAAAATTCAAAGACCTGCCCACTAGCCAAGCCACTAATAGTAGCAGGGTTAGAAGATACAATTACCGAAGTGCCTGTTCCTAAGGCAAAACCCGGAGCACCGTATTCAATTTCCCAAGAAGTAGAATTATTGGAATTCCAGCTAAAACTTACACTACTAGTACTACTGGCGGTAGCTACAAAAACCGTGGGCTGAGGACAGTTTGGTGCTTCTTTGATTTCTAGCTCATCTATGGCAATGTCGCCCTGCGCTTGAAAAGAGCGTACGGCGCGAAAACGCAAAAGGACCGTTTCATTAGCAAAGGCATTTAAAACTACCGTTTCTTTTATCCAAGGATCGGTAGTTGCACTTTGGTTTTCTGGGCCAGCCATGGTCCATACATCCTGCCAACCTTGGCTTTGTGACCAAGCTTGTAATTTCACTTCACCAACGGAAACCCCGTAGCGGTGATAATAAAATTCAACCGCAGGAACAGTTAATGAACTAAGATCTATTAAAGGGCTGGTAATAGTAGCCACATCCTGATTAGCGCCTCCACTTGCTTCTACATAAATATACTTAGTACCCGCTTGAGCACCACTTGGGCCCGTATTTCCGGTTGCCGTTGCACCCGTTCCTGTTCCCCAGGCAAAATCGCCACCACCGAAAGGTCCACCGCCACCAGTAGGCGCCTGCGGGTTTCTCGTCCAGCAAGTGCCAATGGCATTATTTGCATTGAAGGCTCCGTTCCCAGTCGTCCAGGTGGCGCCATCAAAGTTTTCGGTTAAACTCGTTGTAAAAGTCAAAGGATTGCAAAGTGTAGAAAAGGCAAAAGGACCTTCCCACAAACTTACATCTCCAACTGCGCAACTGTCGCGCACATAAAACTCATAATTGGTAGATGCTGTTAAACCGCTTAAAACAAAAGGATTTGCCGTTACAGCTACTAAGGTACCACTCCCAGGACTAAAGCCAGGGGCACCGTATTCTAATTGCCAATTACTTGCTCCACCACTTGTCCAAGTTAACTCGGCGCGGTCGTGCATGGTAAAGTTTACTGCTAATGCAGAAGGTTTCAAACAGGTGGGCGGAGGCGCATGGTGCACAACAATCTTCCACGAACCGGATTGAATTTTAGCATCAGCGGTATCACAACCGGTGCTAAAAAAAGCAACATCAAATTGATGCAAGCTAAAGTTTAAAACACCCGTAGCATTGGCACCATTAGCAATGGGCAGGTTAAGACGTGAAACGGCTTCGGTTGCTCCATTGGTATTAGAAGTTCCCGCAGACAATTGCGGTTCTTTGGTATTGGTATTTAAATAATGTAAATAACCCGAAACGCCGCTGGGCGACATCCCTAAAAAACCCGCTACGGTTTCAATGGTATAATACAAATCCACTCCATATACCCAGTTCCCAGCGGGAATGGTTACTGTAAGAGTGTCGGCACAAGAAGCAAGGGTATTTAAATTTGGGAAAAAGTTCACATCTTGAACCCCAACGGCATTAACATAGGTGGCAGAATCTGCCGTTAACTGCCCATACATAGTGCTTGAAAAAATCGTAAAGCAGAGTAGTAAAATTTTCTTCATTATTTGTCTGGAAAAATATTGCTCAATTTACTATTTTCTAGTAATCGCCAAACATTTATAGATTAGAAGCATAAAAAGCAATTCCGTAGATTTAGCGTGCAGGGAAAAGCTAGAAAAACAAAGGAAAATCGCACAAAATTGAACGCTCAAATAAGCTGATGGAACAAGATTATGGTCAACTACTTTTAAAATCTAGTTCTGAAAAGGGGCAGATTTCTGCGCAAGAAAGCACAATTCGCTACCAAAATACTGCGGTTTTAGCTTTTCGAGGTTTGGCGCTTACGAATGATCAGATTACTACTTTGATGGAAAGAATTAAATCTGATTATGAAGCCGGTTATATTACCCCACACTCTATCAGCTTTAGCTACACTCCTCTAAACCCTGAAGCCCTTGAGGCCATTCTTAATAACCTAGCCCCAAGCGTAACAGATATTGGACTTGTTAACTGTAAATTAGATAATTACGAAGCAAGTAAACTCCTATTATTTTTAAAAAACAGCAGCCACATACGCATGCTTTGCGCAGAAGGGAACCAAATTAGTGAACGTTTAAAAAATGAATTTCGACGCTTAGCCGCTAGCCGCTCCAATTTATTTGTAATGATTTAAGTTTACTCTTCGATTTCTAAATGATCAGCCATAGAACGAAAAAATTCGGCTCGGGATAGTGCATTACACTGCGATAGCAAAGTTGCTGCTGAACGCTGTTGAACAAACTGCTCTTTGAAACTTTCGGCTAAATGCGGATTAGCACTTGATATAAAAAACACCCCCGATAAGGCCGTCATTAGCTGACTGTGCTTGCCGATGGTTAACAAGCCTCCATTGTTCATGGTATTAAAGGTGGTAACATAAAGATCTAGCTTACCATCGCCCTTATTTCCTACGGTAGCCCAGTTCTGATAATCTACCAAAATCTCCCCTAAAATAGCTAGTAATCGATCCCTTTCTGCCGCGGAAATAGCTTTCAGTCCGTAATACCACATAATTTGTTCCCGCTGGTTTTTCATTACTTCTTGATTCCACATTTCAGTACTATGTAAGCTTCTATACAAGACCGCTATTTCCTCACATAAAGTAAAAATATTGGAATTAAAGCTTTGTAACCCCGAACTGCGTAATTCATTAGTCCACATCGAAAACTTAAAACGCGCCATCTCCTTATTTAAAAAGAAATAGAAAAGGGGTAAGTCACGAGCAAAGTATTGCAAATGAGCGCCCGATTTACTGGCGAATTCGAAGTTTTTAATAATCGATAAGAGATAGGCTTCTACCTCTTCATTATTGCGGAAATAACTGTAAGAGCCAACAAATATTTGGTTCTTTCGATCATTAGGCAAGAGATCTTCTACCGCCAAGGGCAAAGCTTCAATTACCAATTCCAACTGGGCCAAACTTAAGCCCACCGAACCATTTGCCTTGCGGTTTGCTAAACTTATATCAATATCTAGAGTGGTAGCTAGCCATTTCACTAATGATTCATTTCCCCCTATTCGCGTTTGCAAGCCCTTAAATAAACGAGCCTGAATCCCTTCCTGCATAGTTAATAGTGTATCAATGGTTAATACAAGTGTTAAATGTAATTATTAAATCAATATTAAATCGGTGTTAATTCTATTATTTTAATTAAACGTTTAAAATTGGCTAAAATCCATCACATCAAATTTCTTCATATCAAAACATTAGCTAATTACCGATTCTATTTTTGAGGAAGTCATTTCATATTATAAATTCCCGCTTTCTCAATGAAATAACGCTAAGCTTGACGCATTAAGGAAAGTCATTAACGACACTTTCAGCCTGAGATCCTGTGTGAAGAAAAACTCAAATATTCCATAGATAGGTGAGTTCGACATAAAACTAGACCTAAAACAGACAGAAGGTGAGAGAAAGCAAAGGGAAATGGAATCGGGGTCCGATATTGTCTTTTTTAATCATTTGATTAAATCATTTGCGCAAATAAAAATTTCCTCGCTATATTTGCGGCAGTAAAAACAGAGATGTCCGCTAAAAAAGTAAATACCCCAAAAGACCAAGGCGCCGAAGCAAAAATTAAGGAAGCAGCGCGCACGGTATTCCATAAGAAAGGATTCGCCGCTACCCGCACCCGTGATATTGCCGAAGAAGCTGGCATCAATCTCGCCTTGCTGAATTATTATTTCCGCTCCAAAAACAAGCTCTTTGAAATTATAATGATGGAAACCATGATGCAGTTTATGCACGGTATGGTAAGCGTTTTTAAAGATGAAGAAACGAGTCTGGACGAAAAAATTGAATTGGTAGCAATTAGATACATAGACTTGATGATTGCTGACCCAGAAATCCCCTTATTCATCCTCAGTGAAATCCGCTCTAACGTCGATAATTTCTTTGATAACATTCCCCTGGCAAAAGTGCTGATGAATTCCGTTTTTATTGAACAATACAAAACAGCCATCCAAGCAGGTGAAGTTAAGGATGTTTCACCATTACATTTTATTATTAACCTAATGAGCCTTACGGTTTTTCCATTCGCTGCATCACCCATGTTAAAGAAAGTAGGTGGATTAAAAAACGAGCAATTTGAACAGCTTATGCAAGAGCGAAAAAAATTAATACCCATTTGGATAAAAGCAAGCCTGCAGCCCTAGGCTTTTTTTTGACCCTGAATTAAACAAATGATTAAAACAAGTGATTATGACTACTAAATTTTTACGACTCCTTTTCGGGCTTTTTTGGTCGGCCTCCGTTTTTGGACAAGGAGCATTAGAATTGGATAGCTGCCATGCTTGGGCCGAAAGAAATTACCCCCTCGTGCAGCAATATCAACTGCTAGAGAAAAGTAAGGAATACTCTCTCGATAATGCCAATAAAGGCTACCTGCCAAGTATTCAAATTTTCGGACAAGCTACCCACCAATCGGAGGTGACGGAAATTCCTTTTAGCCTACCTAATACTAGTATAGAGCCCTTAAGTCAAAATCAATATCGGTTTTATGGCGAGCTCAACCAAGGACTAACCGACTTCCTCATAATTAAAGATCAAAAGGAATTAATAAAAACCAATACTGCCATTGAAAGCCAAAAAATAAAGGTCGAAATGCAGCAACTAAAAGAGCGTGTTAACAATATGTTCTTTGGCATTCTATTGATAGAGGGGCAAATTGAGCAATTAAGACTTCTTCAAAAAGACCTCCAAACGGGCCTAGAACAAAATACCCTTGCTATTAAAAATGGGGTGGCCAGCCACAACTCCGCTTGGCAACTGCAAGTAGAGCAACTTAAAGTAGAGCAACAACTAACCGAACTGCAGGCCCAAAAAGAAAGCCTAAGCAAAATGCTAGGGCTCTTTATTGGTCAAGATATTTCCAATTTCTCCAATTTAGCCAAACCACAAAGCCCAATTTTTAGCTCCGAAATTTTACGTCCCGAATTAGAGCTTTTTAGCTTACAACAACAATACTTAAGCTCGCAAAACCAATTACTTACCGCTAAAAATCTACCACGCTTGAATCTCTTCTTTCAAGGGGGAGCGGGTAGACCCGGCCTAAATATGCTTAGTAATGATTTTAGTCCTTACTACATCGGTGGTGCGCGCTTAACTTGGAATATCGGTGGTTTATACACCCTTAAAAAGGAAAGAAAAATTATCGCCCTAAATCACGATGGAATTGGAGTGCAAAAGGATGTTTTCCTTTTCAATACCCAAATGCAACTGAAAGAATCGGAGCAGGAAATCCTTAAATCGCAAAAGCTAATGCAAAGCGATGCTAAAATTGTTCAACTGCAAAGCGACATCGCCGCTTCCACCCAATTACAATTAGCCGAAGGCACCGTTAGCAGCACCGAATACATCTTGGCTTTGAACGCGAAGAAAAAAGCCCAGCAAAATTTATTACTCCATGAGCTGCAGATGCTTATGAGCCAATACCAACATTTAACAAAATCAGGAAAATTCTAATAAAAGCTATTCATTATGCGTCTACTATCAACCATTCTCAGTTTAAGCACCCTGCTTTTTTTCGCCAGCTCCTGCCAAAACCAAGGCGGCGAATTCGATGCTTCCGGCTCTTTTGAAGCCGAAGAAACCATCATTTCTGCCGAGGCTAACGGTCTCCTCCAATCCTTCAATCTCCGTGAAGGGCAGGATTTAAAAGCCGGACAAATCGTAGGGCATATCGACAGCCTTCCCCTTTCCTTAAAAAAACAACAATTGCTTGCGCAGATGGCTGCGATGGAAAGTCGCCGTCCCAATAAAGCTTTACAGCTAGCTCCCTTGCAATCGCAACTAAAAACCGCTAAAAATGAGCAAGATCGCATCAGTAAGCTAAAAGCTGGCGGAGCCGCTACTGCTAAGCAAGCCGATGATATTGCCGCGAACATATCTGCCTTGAGCAAACAAATTGCTGCACAAGAGTCTAACCTAAATATTGCCATTAGCAGCCTCGAAAAGGACCTCGAACAAATGCAAATTCAAGTGACCCAAGTTGATGATCAACTAAAGCGCTGCGTAATTACCAATCCTGCAAAAGGAAAGGTTTTAAGCAAATATGCCGAACAATACGAAATGACTGCTGCGGGTAAACCTCTCTATCAAATCGCTGATCTTTCGCAAATTATTTTAAGAGCTTATGTGAGCGGCAATCAATTAGCTCAAATAAAGCTCAATCAGAAAGTTACCGTTTACACCGACAATGGTGAGGGCGGATTTAAGGAAACGGAAGGGGAAATAGTTTGGATTAGCGATCAGTCGGAATTCACCCCTAAAACTATCCAAACTAAAGACGAAAGAGCCAATATGGTCTATGCCCTAAAAGTGCTGGTAAAAAACGACGGCAGCTACAAAATTGGCATGTACGGCGAAATCAAATTTCTTTAATATGCTAGCGGTAACTTTAGATAAAATTATCAAGGTTTACGACAAGGGTCACCTTGCGGTAGATGAGGTATCATTTAGCGTAAAGCAAGGGGAACTATTTGGACTAATCGGTCCAGACGGAGCCGGTAAAACCAGCATCTTTCGCATCTTAACCACCCTGCTACTGCCCGATGGCGGCAAGGCTAGCGTTATGGGTTTCGACGTGGAAGATGACTTTAAAAAGATTCGCGAAACGGTTGGTTATATGCCCGGGAAATTCTCCCTCTATCCCGATTTAAGCGTGGAAGAAAACCTCACTTTTTTCGCCACTCTTTTCAACACCACTTTAGCCGAGAACTACGATTTAATAAAAGACATTTACGTTCAAATTGAACCTTTTAAAGATCGCAGAGCAGGCAAGTTATCGGGCGGCATGAAACAAAAATTAGCCCTTTGCTGTGCGCTTATTCATCGGCCAACGGTTTTATTTTTAGATGAGCCTACCACTGGGGTAGATACGGTTTCGAGGAAAGAATTTTGGGAAATGCTGAAACGTCTTAAAACCCAAGGCATCACCATTTTGGTATCAACGCCTTATATGGATGAAGCGACTTTATGCGAGCGTATTGCCCTCATCCAGGATGGAAAAATATTATCGATTGATGAACCGCAAAATATCATCGCTCAATATCCTGACCCCTTGTATGCGATTAAGTCGGAACGCATGAGCGAACTTCTTAAGCATCTGCGCAAGCACCCCGAAATTAAAAGCTGCTTTGCTTTTGGCGAATACCATCACATTAGCTTTAAAAAAGATGATGAGGCGGTGCATAAATCACTCTTGCAAAGTTTGGAAACGAAGGGCCATAAGCAGCTTGATTTTAAAACAATGGAGCCCAGTATTGAAGATTGCTTTATTAGGCTGATGAATTAATATGGAAAAGGAAATTGTTATTTCAGCGCATAAACTCACCAAGAAATTTGGTGACTTTATCGCTACCAATGAAATTACTTTTAAGGTATACGCCGGCGAAATATTTGGCTTTTTAGGAGCCAACGGTGCGGGTAAAACTACCGCTATGAAAATGCTCTGTGGTTTGTCTATTCCCTCAGCGGGAGAAGCGACCATTGCTGGTTTTGACGTGTACCGCGAAACGGAGAAGATTAAGCAAAACATTGGCTATATGAGTCAGAAGTTTTCGCTGTATGAAGACCTTACCGTGGTAGAAAACATTCGCTTTTTTGGCGGCATTTACGGCCTAAGCAACAAAGAGTTGAAAAGCAAAAGTGAAGCGCTTATTAAAACCCTTGGACTGGAAAAGGAAGTTGACAAACTAGTGGGCTCTTTACCCCTAGGTTGGAAGCAAAAACTGGCTTTTTCAGTGGCCATTTTGCATGAACCCAAAATCGTGTTTCTCGATGAACCCACCGGCGGAGTAGACCCTGTTACTCGTCGGCAATTTTGGGATTTAATATACGATGCCTCTGATCGCGGCATTACCATTTTTGTAACCACCCACTATATGGACGAAGCCGAATACTGCGATCGCGTGAGCATGATGGTAGATGGCTATATGAAAGCACTTGATAGTCCCGAAAATTTGAAGAAAACTCACGGTGCCGCCACCATGGACGAAGTATTTTTCGATTTAGCCCGCGGCGCACAACGCCAAGGCGATTAAAAATAGCCCTATGAAACAATTTAAAGCATTTGTTCGCAAGGAATTTTATCACGTTTTCCGTGACCCAAAAACCCTGCTTCTCCTTTTCGGGATGCCCATTGCGCAAATTATTCTCTTCGGCTTTGCGCTTACCAATGAAATAAAAAATTCGAAGATTGTTATCGTTGATTATGCCCAAGATGAGGCTTCACGTCGTATTAGCGAAAAAATAGAGGCCAGCGCCAATTTTGAAGTCGCCCAAAAACTATTAAGTCACCGTGAAATTGAAGAGGCTTTTAAAAGTGGCACCATAAAAATGGCGGTGGTTTTCCCTAATAAATTCAACTACCATTTAAACCACGAAGGAAAGGCGCAAATTCAAATTATTGCTGACGCTTCCGATCCCAATACCGCCACTACCCTTAGTAATTACGCCAATGCGATAATTAAAGATTGTCAAAAAAGTCTTGTGCCAGCAGGCCAAAAAGGACTGAACATAAATACTGAGGTGCGCATGATTTACAATCCCGAGCTAAAAGGTGTTTACAATTTCGTACCAGGCGTAATGGCCTTGGTGCTGCTTTTGGTCGGTGTTTTAATGACCAGCGTATCGATTGTTAGAGAAAAGGAAATGGGCACCATGGAAGTCCTTTTAGTTTCACCCTTCAATCCGCTTTTGGTTATCGTTTCCAAAGCTATTCCCTATTTTTTCCTTTCCTTAATAAACCTCACTATTATCCTAATTTTAAGCTCCACCCTTATGGAGATGCCCATAAACGGTAGCCTCTTTCTTTTGTATTTCGCCAGTTCAATCCTGATTTTAACCGCCCTTGCCTTGGGTTTACTTATTTCGAATAGTACCGATTCGCAGCAGGCCGCTATGTTAATTTCTTTGATGGCGATGTTAATGCCCACTTTGCTTTTTACCGGCTTTCTTTTCCCCTTAGAAAACATGCCGATGCCCCTACAAATTGTAGCCAATTTCTTACCCTCGAAATGGTATTATATCATCGTAAAATCAGTAATGATTAAAGGTTTAGGTTGGGCCAGTGTGTGGAAGGAAATCCTTATTTTAATGGGCATGACCACCTTTCTCGTAGTGCTTAGTGTTAAAAAATTTAAAATTCGTTTAGCATGAGAAGCTTGCTATTTTTACTGCGCAAAGAGTTTAAACAGATTTTTCGCAACAAGTCTATTCTTGCGATGATTATTGGGATGCCCATTATTCAACTCTTAATTATGCCCTTGGCGGCAGATTTCGAAATAAAGAATATTAAGATTTCCATAGTCGATCACGATCGCTCGGTTTACTCCAAAAATTTAATAGACAAGGTTATTGCTTCGGGCTACTTCCAACTTAACGACTACAGCACCTCCTTTGAACAGTCTTTTCAGCAGTTTGAGGCTAATAATTCGGATCTCGTATTGGAAATCCCCCAACACTTTGAGCGCGACTTGGTGAAGCTGCAGGAAGGCAGCCTTTTACTCGCGGTAAATGCCATTAATGGCACCAATGCCTCGGTAGGTAGCGCTTACCTTTCTAATATCATTGGTCAGTACAACCAAGAATTGCGCAAGCAAGGTTTATCAGCAAGTATAGCTATGCCTGCCACTATTGAAGTTGCCACCTTAAACTGGTTTAATCCCTATTTAAATTATCCCTTCTTTATGGTGCCAGGAATTTTGGTTTCGCTGGTTACCATGGTGGGAATTTACATGTGTGCCTTAAATATTGTGAAGGAAAAAGAAGTCGGTACCATAGAGCAAATTAATGTTACGCCCATTAAAAAGCATCATTTCATTTTAGGAAAGTTAATCCCCTTTTGGGTGATTGGCGTTTTTGTTTTCAGTCTCGGATTACTCGGGGTAGCACGGGTGGCTTATGGCATCATTCCCGTGGGCAGCATGCCCTTACTGTATTCCTATCTAGCCATTTTTCTAATTGCTATTTTAGGAATCGGCCTATTAATTTCTACCTATTCGCAAACACAGCAGCAAGCCATGTCGCTGGCCTTTTTTGTGATTATGGTGTTTATTTTACTGAGTGGTTTATTCACGCCCATAGACAGCATGCCCGAGTGGGCGAAGGTAATTGCCAATTTAAATCCGCTTACTTATTTCATTGAAGTAATGCGCATGATTGTTCTGAAAGGCAGCGGCTTTGCACAAATTAAAAGTCACTTTTTAGCGATGATTGCCTTTGCTATTTTCTTTAACGGCTGGGCGATTATCAACTATAAAAAAACCTCGTAATATGAAAAAAACAAGTTTGATCTTATGCGTATGTTTAGGTATATTTTGCCAAGTCTCTTTTAAAAATCCATCTGCGCAAGCGAAAGACATTTTGGGCTATTGGTATGCCAAAGACCTAGAAGAGTCCTATGTGAAAATAATGCAGTCTAAAGCGGGTAGCTATTTTGGCCGCATTGTAAAATCGGCGGAGCCTACTTTCGTAGATAAGGTAATGTTGAAAAACATGGTTTTTAATGAAGAAGAGAGTCTTTGGGAAGGAACTCTTATGCCCCCGCATCGCAATATTGAGGTAAACGCAACTTTCAAATTGAAGAGCGAGCAGGTTTTAGAAGTAGAAGGGCGCGTATTTTTAATTACAAAAAACTATACTTGGGAAAGATCGGAAGAGCAGATAATTAACTAAGTTCGTAACTCAAGCATTTAGTATGAGGATTACCTTACAGCTATCTAAAACTCTTTTGGTATTTCTATTATTCTTGGCCCAATTAAGTTTGGCCCAAGAAAGCTATTGGCAGCCTGAGTTTGTAAGCAGTCACAACATAAAAAGCATCAGCAAATTTAAAGACTCATCTAGCGAAAGCGAAAAAGAGCTAATACTAAAGATAGACTACGATTTTAGTGGTAAGGAGTTGCAGCGTTGGCAAAAAGAGGACGATGCGATTTATCTAACCATTAATGAATACGGCCAAGAGGGACGCTTGGCAAAAAGTACCCGTCTTTATCAAAACCTAGAACTTGGCCATGCTACTCTCGACACCATTCAGTTTAGTGAATTTATTTACTCCAACGATTCAATGCAAGAGCGTATTAGTTGGACACCCGATCAGCCCAAAAGTGAAGCAAGCCACTATTTGTTTTCGCTAAAAAAAATAACGGAAATACGCAATCGAAACTATTTCGGCGAGCCCACCTATAATAAGGAAGGAACTTTAGTGGCAGACCACTGGGGTTTTCAACAGACCGAAGTAAGTGGATGCATTATTTCCACCACAGGAGACCTTTTTCACCGTCGGTTTAACTACAATAAATTTGGCCAAAAGGTGAGTGAAACCTGGTTTAAGAACGAGAAGTTTTTTCGCAGTATCAGTTATTTTAAAGATTATCAAGGGAAGCCTCTATATGAGGTAATTACCGAGTTTGATCTTAAGAACATAAAAACAAGGAGCTACAGTTATGTGATTGAATAATGTGCATTTTTTAAAACTTAAGAGTCTGGTCGCCAGCAATTTTTAAAAGGGATGCCGCTAAGGACGCCGACATTTACACCTACACATTTTTTGAAATATATTGATTGAGCAGATTTAGCACTACTCCTTGACAAAAAAAGTTTAGTACATGACAAAAACACATAATCCCTTGATTTCCAACAAATTAAGTGTTAAAAAATTAGGATAAAGCATTGGCTTTCAGTATATTAGAAGAATATTCTC
>PZPB01000075.1 GCA_003045865.1 Bacteroidota bacterium
ACCCTGCTTTGTAAGGGCAATCCTACCAACAAGACTTTAACAGCAACCTATTTAATGGCTTATGACCAAGCGCGCTACGCCTAAGAAATCTCTTTTAAAACGGCTGATCCTTTTCCTTAGCTTTCCCCTGCGGCGCTATATTCAATATCGCTTTCGCATAGCTATAGAAAAGGATATTCGCCTGGAGGAAATCTACCTCCAAAAGCGCAAGCCCCACTGGAGCCAAAAGCAAGTGAAAAAACGCGCCCGCCATAAATACGCCCAGGAGTTGAAAAAGATTGGGGCAATATGAGTGCGAAAGAAGAAAAGCCTAAAGATTATGATCGTTGGAATGGAAATCCTCCAAAGGAATGCATTGGTAAATGCGCCATTGGGGGACCGGTTTTTTATTTTGTATGAGTTGTGGGTGGAGGGAGTGAAATAAAATAGTATTGGATTGTATAGATTTTGATATTTTAAAGTATACCAGCATCTTGGATGAACTGACCCACTTGATCTTGTAATCCACTATTATTTATATAATCTTTGATAACTCTAGACTCCAAATATTTCAATGTCTCATTATCTGAATTTGCCATGTCAGCGAACTTTTTTTCTTCGATATCAACATTAATTCGAAGATAATTTTTTACGTTCTTGTTGAAATTCAATCCCTCCGTTGCTTGGTAATCTACAGCCTGACTATTTCCACGCATCATAATATCGATGGTAGGCTTGATCCACTTCAATTTCCCCCAGCGATTTGAATTCATCGAAATGTCATTAGAATAAATGCCTGTTCCAATTGAAAGGACAAAAATTTCCTCATCCTTTAAATCGGGGTAATTGTAAAATAAATCACTTTTATGCTTTATCACTTCTACTAGAGCCCCCATCGCAGGATTATTAATGAAGACACCTCCATCTATTGCTGTAATATTCTGCGTTTTTTGCCTTCCAAATTCCTGTGGATACTTAAATGAGTATGAAGGCAGATAAGTTGGGCCCGCTGAAGTTGCTCTGCAAACATCTACTAAACTCGCATTCCTTTTAGGGTCATTAGCTGCATATCTACTTTTAAAAAACACAGGTGAATTTGTTACCAAATCATAAGTAGGTATAAAAATAGGCTTCAAGCAATCACTAATTCTTAAAGGATTTGAACTTGAATCATGCAATAGCTCTTCGAGGACACTTTGCAATCCTTCTGGTTTGAATTGAGGCTTAAATAGATACGAAAAAATTTGTTTGCGATACCAATCATGTAGAACACCTTTTGTTGGGAAAATATCTTTGCCTCTCTTCAAATAAACTTCTTCAATTTCCTCAATAGAATGTTTGGGTGTAAATCCATCTTCACTTTTTACTGTTAAACCAGCAGAAATTAACCCTCCAGTTGAAGTTCCAGCAAAAAAATCGAAACATTCGAAAATGCTTTTTCCTGTAATAATCTCAATATGCTTTAAAATCTGAACTGGAACAATTCCCCTTAATCCCCCACCATCTATTGATAATATCCTATACATGCGTTAGTTATTGGTTACTTGTGATACAAATTCAGAAACATACTTCTCTATTATATCTTCATTAAATTCCCCAATATTTAGTTTCTCAATTAGTTGCCTAGGTGAAGGTCTAAGACTAATATTCTGAGAAATTTTCACTTCACCAAGCTCCGGAAGGCACTCGAAATACAAAGATGGTGTGCTCAAACCAACTTTATCCTTAGACCTACCTTTTGGATAATAAAAAATTTGACAAAATGTTTTTATCTGATCTGTTAAAGCAGTTGCCTGCTCATTATCAAAAAGAATAAATGAATCACCAGCAACCTTAAAAATCTTATTTAACTCTTGGACTATCGGGTAGATAGAATCGTTTTTAACACTTTTAAAAACTCCCTTATTATTTTCACTCTTGACCCTCATTTCATCCATCAGAACCTTTGGGTCTACCATTGCATCTTGTGCTTCTTTTTTTTGGTTAGCAATTTCTTGCATTTTTTGTTTGAAGTTATCTTCCATTGTTAATTATCGTTATTGTCTTAAAGAAATTTTAGCAATTAAAATTTTTATTTGTCTATTATTTCCATGCAATATATAAAAAATACTGTCCTATAAACCCCTCGACTTGCCTCCTATCTTGCCCAAATGAATACAGTCCGTATCCCTGACCGTGGCAAGGTTTACCATTTTCAGTTTGCTTCTACTTGGGATGAGCTAAAGCCTAAAACCCTGCATAAGCTGCTGCCCTTAATCGCAGAAGCACAAGCAGTTTTCCGCATTTACCAAGGCAGCGAGGATAAAGAACCCGCCGATTTAAGACTGCAGGAACTGCGCATTAAAATAGTTTGGCTGCTTTTAGATTTGCCTTGGTATGCCTTTCTTAAAAAGCGAGCTTTCCTGTCTTTATTCGCTGATGAGCTCAGCGATATTTTAGATGCTTGCGATTTTCTATTGGAGCAGCCACAGCGGAATACTTCCTCTTTAGTCTAATTCACGATATTTATACCGGCTTAGCTGTTTAGGCAGCTAAGCCATCTGCCAAAAGGCAAATGAAACAGGTACAGATAAAACGTCTTGGCTAGCTAAGTCTCTAATGTTAAGCGAACCCAGAATTCGACTCCTTCCAAGGTCACCGCATCCCTTAGAATTACTCACCCCCATCACAAAAACATCCCAAAACCAAAAAAACCCTTGCTAATCTATTGATTAACAAGGGTTTTAAATTTGTCTTTGTGACCTTGGAAGGAGTCGAACCTTCAACCGCTTGATTCGTAGTCAAGTACTCTATCCAGTTGAGCTACAAGGCCATTTTAGTTATCAGAACTAATCCCTTTTGTAAGGGGCTGCAAAGATAAACAGAATATTAACTCTGCCAAGAAAAAAATAAAAATTACATAATTTCTACGCTCAAGCCCCTTTGCAATAAGGTAGAACAGCGTGGTTCTAGGTCGGAATAAGCGCCCGATTTAACCACACACTTACCCTTATAATGCGTTAGTACTGCGCACTGTTCCGCTTGCTCGGCACTGTGCTCACACACTTCCATTAAACTGGATATTACCCAGTCAAAACTATTTACCTCATCGTTAAAGAGAACGATCTTTAATAGGTCTTCCTGTTGTTCCAACACGGCCGTCTCCTGCTCGGTGGCCGGGTTTAGGTCATACTTAATGCTCATGCCGGTTTTTTCTTTGAAAATTAACTTTTGCTTCTTCACCACGCAATAGTCTACGTAAATTTTTACGATGAGTAATTACTACTAAAAGCGCTATAGCGAAACTGAATATTATTAATACTTGCGAAGGCTCCTGAAAACGGTAAATTAACCAAAAAGGTAAGGACATCGCCGCCGTCATACTCGATACCGAAACGATACGTGTAATCAATAAGCTGGCGATAAACACCCCCATCGCCATTAAGGCTGCTCCGCTATGCAGGGCAATTACCACTCCTAGTAAAGTCGCAATACCCTTCCCGCCCCTAAAGTCGGCAAACAATGGAAATAAATGCCCCAGTACAGCAATAAAACCTACCAAGAGAAGAATACTAACCTTATCTGCGTAAAGCGGACTAAGGCTAACTAATTTTACCGCCACAAAACCTTTTAAGGCGTCGAGGATTAAGACTAAGGTTCCCGCTTGGGCACCTAAAACGCGATAAGTATTGGTTGCTCCTGCATTGCCGCTTCCGAAATCGCGTACATCTGTCTTATAAAACCATTTGCCAATCCAAACGCTCCAACACATGGAACCGAGGATATAGGCTGAAATGATATATAGAGCTAAAATCATAGGGCAAAAATACGAATCCTTTAAAGATAAAATAAAAAAAGGGGTAAACCATTGGCTCACCCCTTCTTACGATTAAAAATTACCGTTTATTTCATTTTATTGCCTAAAGCATTATCGTAAATTTCGGCGTAGTCGTTCACCATTCCCCACTCTACATCATCAATGCGAATGGAACCTTTAGTTACGTGACCTACTAAATCGAATTCTACGCCATTTAGCATCATTAAGTCGATGAAAGCGTCTTCGTTTTCAGGATTTACCGAAACAACCACTCTACTCTGACTTTCACCAAATAAATAGGCGTCGCTACGAATAGCCGAATCGGTGGTAATATCAAATCCTAAATCATTCACCATCGAACTCTCCATTAAAGCCACGAATAAGCCGCCTTCCGATACATCGTGAGCAGAAGCTAAAAGTCCTTTGCGGATTAACATTTTAATCTGCTCTTGATTGGCATACTCTTCTTCTAAACTAAAGAAAGGCGCTGAACTTGCCTCTACGCCGTGAATATTTACCAAATACTGGGATGAAGAAATATCATTGCGGTTTTCACCGATCATATAAATTAAATCTCCCTTCTGCTTAAAGCCTAAAGAAGTGATATGCTTCTTATCTTCAATAATCCCAATCATACCAATGGTAGGGGTTGGGAATACCGGCTCAGTTTTACCTTTAGAAACGGTTTGGTTGTAAAAACTTACGTTCCCACCAGTTACCGGCGTTTGGAATTTTTCGCAAGCTTTACCCATTCCTTTAATAGCATTTACAAACTGCCAATATACTTCGGGCTGATAAGGGTTTCCGAAGTTTAAGCAATTGGTAATGGCCGAGGGAACGCCCCCACTTACCACAATATTTCGGGCGGCTTCTGCTACGGCAATCATAGTCCCTTTTTCAGGATCGGCATGCACATAGCGAGCATTACAATCTACCGTCATCGCTAATGCGCGATTGGTTCCCTTAAGGTTTACAATGGCTGCATCCGAAGGATTATTGGTACTCATATTTACCGTTCCTACCATGCTGTCGTACTGCTCGTACACAAAACGCTTGGAAGCGATATTGGGGTGGCCCATCATTTCTTTGGCGGTAGCCTGAAGATCTTCCGGAACAGTAATAGTATTGATATCAAATTCTTTATACTCCTTAAAATAAGCTGGCTCTTTATGCTCACGATAATACACCGGCGCACCGCCACCTAATACTAAAGGATGCGCAGGAGTTTCCGCAATTAATTCACCTTGCCAGTAATACGATAAACGGTCTTCGGCAATTACTTCACCAATCTCCGCACAGGGCAAATCCCACTTATCGAAAATGGCTAAAACCTCCGCTTCGCGACCTTTATCAATAACCGCTAGCATGCGTTCTTGGCTCTCGGAAAGTAAAATCTCCCAAGGCTTCATATCGTCCTGACGGGTTGGAACCTTATCCAAATGGATAATCATACCTAAACCACCGCCAGCACTCATTTCGGAAGTAGAACAGGTAATTCCTGCCGCTCCCATATCTTGCATTCCTACGATAGCACCCGTCTGCGCCAGCTCCATGGTAGCTTCTAATAATTTCTTTTCTTGGAAAGGATCACCCACTTGCACCGATGGAATGTCATCTGCGGAAGCGTCGGTTAAATCTTTGGAAGCAAAAGCTGCACCTGCAATACCATCTTTACCCGTATAGGAACCGATAATAAATACAGGATTACCCGCACCACCGCTTTTTGCACTAATCATTTTATCTTTTGTGGTATTTAAAATACCAGCCGAAAATGCATTCACTAAAGGGTTTTGCTCGTAACAAGGGTCGAAATACACTTCACCGCCTACGGTTGGTACGCCAAAAGAGTTACCATAATCGCCAATCCCTTTGGTTACTCCTTTTAATAGCCACTTGGTTCTTTCGCTGTCGGCAGAACCGAAACGCAAAGAGTTTAACTGCGCAATGGGACGCGCACCCATGGTGAAAATATCGCGGTTTATACCCCCAACTCCGGTGGCAGCGCCTTGGTAAGGCTCTAAGGCCGATGGGTGATTATGACTTTCAATCTTAAAAGCACAGGCTAAACCATCGCCGATATCTACCAATCCTGCATTTTCTTCCCCAGCTTTTACCAGCATATGGGGACCATCTTTGGGTAAGGTTTTTAACCAAACAATGGAATTTTTATAAGAGCAGTGCTCACTCCACATTACTGAGTAAATACTCAGCTCGTTGAAGTTAGGAACACGTCCTAAAATTTCGTTGATTTTTTCAAACTCTTCGGGCAGTAAGCCCAATTCTTTGGCGGTCTCTACCGTGGTGGGTTGCAAACTTTGGTCCATGAGGATTTTCAAAAATGAAGGGCAAAGATAAGGCGAATAATAAAGAAAGGAGCTACTAATTGCACTAGAGAATCATGCTTTTTCCGTACTTCGCGCCGTGATTTGGTCGAAGAAAAAATTTAACATCCTCGTGCTTGGCTCGGGGCGTGGCGGTACATCGCTTATCGCTTCGCTGCTAGATGCGCATCCCCAACTGGAAATTGCGCTGGAAGCTCATGCTCAAAAGCACTTGGTTGTTTCGGCTCAGGGGCCAGATGAGCAGGAATTAAATAGGCGGCTAAAAAGTTTCATTAAAGACTGTGAAAAAGACGCAAAGCAATCGCCTTTCCTCAGCTGGGGCAACAAAATTACCACCGAGCAATTGGGCTTTCTCGAAGCTCTCGTTCCTCCGCCAAAAGCACGTGAGCAGGTTTATGCCAAACTCTTGCAGGGCAAAAAAATAATCTTCATTACCCGTGATGGTCGTACTTGCATACAGTCTAAAATGCGCCGCACCCGCTGCGATCTAAATACCGCCGTAAACTATTGGAAACATAGCGTTAACTATTTGGCGTTTTTACGCTCGCAGGCAGATGCGCAATTAATCACCCTCAAGTTTGAAGATTTGCTGCTCCAACCCGAAACAGAATTGACGAAAGTTTGCCAGTTCCTCGATTTAAATTATCATCCCCAAATGCTTACTGGCACTGCGAGTAATCGCATTCATAGTGATTATCGCCAAGGTGAAATTAATAGGGAAAAAATTGTTTTAAATTCCGAAGCCCTTGCCATCGGTCAACACATTATCGAGGAACTGAATTACCTTGACTACACTTTAACATTCGGATAATAAATTCGAAGGATTTTTAAGGGACCGAATCGTATCTTCGCGCCACAAAACTCTGGAGATGAAACATTTTTACCTTTTTGGCTTTTTACTAAGCTTTTTCGCGAGTGAGGCCCAAGTCTTTAACATGACGCGTAACAGCAGCGATACCAGTACTCTTTGTAATGGTACTCTATACGATCATGGCGGTCCCACGGGAAGTTACTTCAATAGTTCTAACGACTACTTTTATATTAACCCTCCAGGAAGTGGCACTCTAACTATCACTTTTACCAGTTTTAGTACTGAGAATTGCTGCGATAGAGTTTGGATATATGACGGTCAAGACTTTAGCAACTTGGTAAATTTCTACCGCGGTTCAACCTTGCCCAATGGAGGACTACCGATTACCCTAAATTCCGGTTCTGCCATTGTTAGATTTTCATCTGATGGCTCCGTAACTAGTTCTGGTTTTAGCCTTACCTGGTCTGCCGGTAGCAATTTAGCACCAACCGCATCTTTTACTACTAGCACTACAAACCCTGCTTTAAAACAACCCGTCACCTTTATTTCCACCTCTCTAAACTCGGGACAAAACATCTGGGATTTTGGCGATGGTAATTTTGGGGCGGGTGACACCGTTACGCATGCCTACCAAACTGCTGGCAGCTACACTGCTAAACTTGTAGCCAGTAGCTGTAGTAACAGCGATTCCACTACGACCAACATTACCGTGCAAAATGCAGCCTTGCTTAGTATTACTCCAGACACTATTAACGGGACCGTTCCCTGTGGCCAAAATTATATCGACACTATTTTCATGCAAAACACCGGTGGTGGTGCTGCATTTGCCAATCTTTCGGTTGCTAGCTTAAGCGATCAAACTCATTTTAGCGCCGGTTTCGAAACCGGAGTAAGCCCTTTTGTCGCAAGCTCTACTAGCACCGTTCACACCGGTAATGCCGTACTAGGAAATGCCGCTGTTGGCAATGGGTCCTTAAGCCTATCAGGTAGTGGAAGTTTTAGCAATAATATGGAAGCTAATTTCAGCGCTAATAATGCCAATTACTTCAGCTTCTATGTAAATGCTAGCGCCACAAACTCGCGGTCATATATGACCATTGGGGAAGAAATTGGCTTTAGCTATTACGGCGCTATTCCTATGGAAGTGTATTTTGGTTCTTTCCGCTTCTATACTGGTGGCATAACCTACACCTATTCTCTAAGCGCTGGAACTTGGCATCATATTGAATTTGAAAATATTGATTTCACCGCAAAAACCTTCAACATTTCTGTTGATGGCACCCTTGTAACTACCGGAGCAACTTTTGACAATAACTTCGCGAATAATTTCAATCATATTAAGGTATATAATACAAGCAGTGCTCCCTCCACCAGCTTCGATCAATTTGAGTTAAAAACACTGGGCGATAATTCTAATTTCGTTCTTTCTAGCTCGAATGCAAGCACTACTAGCACAATGGCGATTCCCTTTACGGTTAATTTAAGCAATTCAACCGCTGGCCTAAAACAGTATTTGGTAAATATTCGCACCAATGCCTTGGGAAGTGATTCTCTAATTACCCTACCAGTTAACCTTAATGTTACCGGAGCACCCGCTTTTAGCGCTACTCAATCTTGTATTAATTTCGATACGCTATTTGTAAACCAAAGTGCCACCGATTCCATTTGGATTGAAAATACCGGTTGCGATAGCCTTGACTTTAGCAGTATTACCGCCAGCAGTGCGATGTACAGTTTTACTCAATCAAGCTTAATTATTGCGCCTGGCGATAGTGCTCTTCTCTTTGTTAGCTATAATGCTTCTACCGCGGGTACTTTTAACGACACCCTCAATTTAGTAGGAAATCTCGATACAATTATATGCCTATCTGCGGCAGCGTCAACAGCGCCAAGTATTGCGGTTGACAGCGCCAGCTACACGGTAAACAGTTATGGCTGTAATGATTCCATTCCTATCAACTTAACATTATATAATAACGGCACGGGTAGCATTCCTTTAAATTGGTCAATCGGCGCTTCTTCTTCACTTTTCGATGATTTTGAAGGCGGCTCTGCTCCCAACCCAGCGATTTGGTCAACCATTGGTTCCAATGCCATTTTTAATGGTTGCTACGAACGTTCGGGTAGCTTTGCCATGTCTATGAACGGCACTAACCGCATAGCGGAAACTGTAATGCTCAATGTTTCCGCAGGAGACTCGGTAGCCATGTGGGCCTTCCCTGGTAATAGTGGTGGAACGGGCTGCGAAAATCCCGATGGCGGTGAAGATGTATTTGTTCAATACCGCCTAAATGGAGGCTTTAATTGGATAAACCTCGGTACCATCTTTAACTATAACACAGCTGCACAAAGATATAGCTTCGGCATCCCCGTAACGGGTTCTATGCAAATTAGACTTTTCCAGCCTAGCCATAGCGGAAACAATTACGACAATTACCGCATCGACGACTTTGAAATAATTTCTAATAGCGCAGGAAACTTTGTGCCTTCTTCAGGAGCCTTGGTTTCGGGAGACTCTATTCAAACTACTGGCTATCTTTCTACTGCTGGTTTAGTAAGTGGATCTTACTCGCGTAACATTCTTATTAATTCGAATGATCCTTTCTACCCAGACACGATTATCAATGTTACCCTAAATATATTTGGCGACCCCTTACTTATGCAGTCAGCCGCCTGTTTAAGCTTCGACACACTTTATACCGGAGCTAGCCAACTAGATTCCGTTTTGGTTTGGAATGATGGCTGTGATTCACTTCATGCAACGGCTTTAAACTTTATTGGGACTCAATTTTCTACCACTTTAAGCTCCTTTAGCTTAGGTTTAGAAGATTCACTTTGGATTCCTATTAGCTTTAATCCCAGTGCTGGAAATTTAGGAGCACAAAATGATACTCTTTCTATCATCAGTAACGATAGCCTGCGCAGTATCTGCTTGAGTGGTTTTGCTATTGGAGCGCCTTCGGGAAGCTTTAATCCAGACTCCTTATCCATTAACATCACCAACTGTGGCGATTCCATTAGTATTCCCGTTTACTTGCGAAATACAGGCCTCAGTAGCTTAAATTACCTCCTACCTCAAGCCGGTAATAGTAATAACGGGTCTAATAATAAAATTAAAGTGCTACACCTTGGCACTAGTGCCTATACTACTGAAAGAATAAATATCGGGAATATTCTTAGTACTCGCACTGATGTAGATTATCAATTAATCTTCCCTACCAGCGCTGCAGATATAAAGGCTTATTTAGACACATCGGATGTAATTATTCTTCAAGAAATGTCGAGTACTTTTTACGCAGGTATCTTCAGTCCTGAATTACAAATTTTCGCCAATAATGGTGGAACTATCATTATGACCTATAATGGTACTGCGCGCATGAATGCTTTTAACATCATGCCTTTAATTGCTACCTTATCTGCTCCCTCTACCATTAGTATAGATGAGCCCAATCATCCGCTTATGGCCGGATTACCTAGTACGGGTCTCGCAAACTTAAGCGCCACCTTAATAGGGCAGTTTAGCAATACAACCAATTTAACGCTAATTGCCGGAAAAAGTGGTAACGATCAGGCCGTAGTAGCCGCCCAGCCTTATGGCGATGGACAAGCAATCTTTATTGGTTACGATTATTTCCAAACCAATGCCGACCTTATTCAACTAATGAATAATGCGATCGATTGGTCGGAAGCCCTGCAAGGCCCTCCCAACTTTATTAGTGCTACTCCCGATTCAGGAGCCGTTGCTGTAAATGATTCGGTTCTAATTAATATTGGCATCAATACCGCTGGTATTCCTAATGGTACCTACGATTACATCCTAAACTGGAGCACTAACGATCCTTTAAACCCCATCTTAGAACTCCCCATTCACCTAGTGATTAATGGATCTGCAAAACTAGCAGTGGTAGATAGCTCGTGTATCAATTTTAGTGGCATTCGCCAAGGATCTGCCGCTACAGACACCTTTAGAGTTGCTAATGATGGCTGCGACACGCTAAATATCACCAGCTTTACGAGCACCAATAGCATTTTTAGCTTAAGCAATTTACCGCAGTCTGTTGCCCCAGGCGACACCGCCGATTTAATTGTAAGCTTTGCTCCTTTAACGGTAAGCAGCTATAACGATACCATTAATGTAAGCACGAACGACACTAGTTTTAGCATCTGCCTTAGCGGAAGTTCGGTTGGAGCACCAATTTTAGATTTGCCCAAAGACACCCTTTCCTTTACTCTTAATAAGTGTAAAGTAATTGGCACCAAGAATTTTAAAATTCGCAATCCAGGACAAGGCTCTTTAAACTTCGACATGCAAATTGGTCGCTACCGCGATTCCAGTCAAGTGAGTTATAATACCACTGGCGCCACCACTTTCCATAATTTCACTGGACTTCCCAATAGTGCTGATAGTATTAAACTTCGTATCATTATTAATGGCGATTATGACGCCTTTAGTGAACGTATGACTTTGTACCTCGACGGTGCCTACAGTCAAATTATTTACGACAATAACCGCTATTACCAACTTGACACCATCGATATTTTCATCGTTGGCGCACAAGTAGCAACCTTATTAAGCGATGGTATTTTAGATGTTGGTTTATACAACACCACCAGTGTAGATGGCCTTGCTGGTTCTTTCCACCGCGTAGAATTAGAAGTGGTACAAAACATTAACTGGGTATCGGTATTAGGTGCAAACTCGGGAACCGTGCAGCCTTTAGACAGCCTTAACCGCAACTTCATTTTTAATGCGGCTACCTTGCCTATCGGGACACATACCAGTACCTTAATCATTAACAATAATGCCCCTGGTGCAAGCCCTACCACGGTGCCCATTGTATTTAATGTGATTTCGGAACCCGAAATGCTATTATCTGATACTTGTGCCTATTTTACGCTCACTCCCCTGGGTGATACCACCACTCGTAGTGTTACCATTTACAATGATGGTTGTGAACCGCTGCTAATCTCTTCTATGACTAGCACCTCTAATCAATTTAAAATTTATCAGTCTGCTACGAGTATCCCAGTAGGTGATAGCTTGGTTTTAGATATCGATTTCATTCCTACTTCTGTGGGTAGCTTTAATGCTTCGATTTTCATTATCAGCAATGACACCAACCGCACCATTTGCTTGGTTGGTCAAAGTGGTGCACAGCCCGTGGCCGACTTTAGTTTTAGTGATGAGAACATCTGTTTAGGTGAGGTACGATTTATCAATAACTCCACTTATTTCAATACGCTATTTTGGGATTTTGGCGATGGTATTTCGAGTAATCAAACCACGCCAACCCACGCTTATGCCTTACCTGGAACTTATACGGTAACCCTGAGAGCAAGTAACACGCTCGGTTTCGATACCATTTCTAAACAAGTGACAGTAAACCCATTAATCGCCAAATTTGGGGTAAGCCAAGACACTTTACAGCTTAATGATACCGCTTACTTTAGCGATAGCACGGTAGGCGCAGTAACATGGATTTGGGATTTCGGCGATGGTAATAGCTCCACGCAACAAAATCCCACACACATTTATAGCGCACAAGGAATTTTCACCGTACGCCTTACGGTTATCGATGGTAGAAGCTGTAGTCGTAGCACGACTAATCAGATTCGCGTTGAAAATAAAATTTCATTGCAAGAGATCGATTGGCTTAATGATTATCAACTCTACCCCAACCCTTCTCGCGGAAGCTTTAAGCTAGAGAGTCCCAACATGGACTGGTCTAATTATCGTTTCACTTTGGTAGATGCGCAGGGACGTTTGGTATTAGATCAAAAAGGAAATAAGAATGCCCAACAAGAGTTTAGTACCACTAAACTAGCGGCAGGTATCTATCGCTTTATGATTTACCAAGGCTCCGAGCTTATTGCGGTTGAAAAAATTGCGGTGACTCAGAACTAGACTTTTCTAAAACAAACCTATCAAAAGCAGCTCTTTAACGGAGCTGCTTTTTTTTTGCAGATACTAGACTAATCTGGGCCATACAATTAAAGATGGGATGAAAAAACCCTAGGCATAATAGGGACTTTAAGCATCCTTATTGAACTCTGTGATTAAAACAAAGGCTTTACCCGCTCAACAAATCCAAATGGCCATTTTACCATTAAACCTTGTTCGTCGCGATGAATCGCGCCTCTACGAAATGACCGAATTCCAACAGAATTCCCTCCTCCATCCACTTCCTTTCCAACCGAATTACCACTGAATTCCCTCTCCACCATCCACTTCCTTTCCAACCGAATTACAACTGAATTCCCTCTCCACCATCCACTTC
>PZPB01000076.1 GCA_003045865.1 Bacteroidota bacterium
CTCAAATGCTGTTGTCTGATTATCAGCATCAAAACAGTTTAGTTATATGATAGGTCTTAAGCTTTATTCCGTCAACGGTAAGGTTGTATAAAGGGTTTAGCGCCATAATATTTTCATCAAAGAGAAAACAAGGGAGATCGTCACTTTCAAGCTTCGATTTAATCAGATGTGCCTCGACTAAATTGTCGAATGTTTTTAGCGTTACAAGTTCCAAGAGCTAGGTTTTAGGATAAAAAAGAGTCTTAACCAATCAAGCGAATTTATACAAAAGAAATCTTAGGGTATTCTTATTTCAATACATTTAGCATTGGATTAAAACCCCAGTAAATTGCCTGTCCAATTTAAGGGACCTATGGCAGGAGAGTCTTCTAAACATTCGCGGCAGTGGGAAAACATCATCATGCAATCGATATAATCGGTAAACATGTGGAAGAGTAAGCCAATACCAATAATGTTAAAAGGCCTGCGGAAGAAAAGAAAGCCTAGGTAAAGTAGCATAGCATAATAGCTATGCAGAAAGTGAAAATTGATGCTGCATCTATTGGCTTGAAAAATAGGGTCTGCAAACAAGTGGTCTAAGTCCACAAGCATGGTGGCAATTAGAATGAGATATACTTTCTTCCAATCTTTTTTAAAAAACACCAAGGCGAAAAATAAGGGAAAGCCAAAATGTAAGAAGTAGTGTATAAAAGTCTGCATCAAATTTAGATTAACACTTCGAGTGGGATAATAATTTATAGACGATTTTAGGCAAAGAGGCTGCTGAAAGATAGAAAAAAGCGACCTTGTTTCAGCCCCATTTTTCTTGCTGGGCATCTACCGAGAGTGGAAAATTTAGCAAACCTAAAACGGTTTTGCTTGGTACTTGCTAGAGATTTGTTTTAAGACTTCGAATTCCCTCATAAACTACAATGGCCACCGCATTGGCGAGGTTAAAACTGCGGATATGTTCGCTGTAAATGGGGATGTGATAGCTGCGCTCTACGTTTTCTTTAAGAATATGTTCATCCAGCCCTTTAGACTCTTTTCCGAAAATCAGAAACATGTCGTCGGCATAGTCAATTTCGCAGTAGTCTTTTTTGCCATGACTGGAGAGGTAAACAAAATTACCCGCCGGATTTTTTTCATAAAAGTCAGCTACATTCTCATAAATAGTTACAGAAAGGTGTTGCCAATAGTCGAGGCCAGCTCTTTTTAAACGGGCATCGTTTAGCTCAAAGCCGAAGGGTTTAACCAAGTGTAATTTAGAGCCAGAGCCAAGGCTTAGTCTGCCGATATTGCCCGTATTATTAGGGATTTCCGGTTCGAAGAGGACGATGTTAAATGCCATTTTAGTCGATTATACGAAACTTGTCCTTGGCCGCGAAAACTTTGCGCTAGCCATCTGCTTAAAGCGCAGGACAAAAGATTAATTATTTGCGGCTAAAGATAAGGTCTGGAACTATTAGACGTGAATTGGAAATTAAATAAAGTCCCATGGCTTAATTAAGATAAAAGCGCTTGCCCCAAAAAAAGGGGAGGCCGGGGGATCGGCCTCCCCTAGCTGAACCAAAACCCAACAAAAAAAATTGTAAAATCAATTTAGAATTTCAGAAAAAAACAGGCGCGTTAATCGCCCTCTTGTTTATTTCCAACCCCCTCCTAAGGCACGGTAAATATTTACCATGGCTCCAATCTGTTGCTTTTTAGTCTCAATTAATTCGAAGCGCGATTGTAGTGCTTCACGTTGTGTTAATAGCACCTCCATATAATCAGCACGGGCCGACTGGAAGAGGCTATTGGATATTTTCACCGAACTATTAAGGGCGCTCACTTCCGCCGATTTAAGCTGGTAGCTCGACTGTAAATTTTGAATTCTACTTAGCTCATTAATCACCTCAACATAGGCTTGTAAAACCGTTGCTTCATACTCATACAGGGCCTGGATTTGCTTTGCATTCGCATTGTAGTAGGTCGCTTTTATGGCCCTTCTATTAATTAAAGGAGCGCCTAAATCGCCGGCAAAATTATAGAGTAATGATTGGGGCGAGTTGAGCAGGAAACTAGGCTTAAAAGCTTGATAACCAATACCGGCACTAAGGTCGAGACTAGGGTAAAAGTTCGCCTTCGCCACTTTAAGGTCTAATTTAGCGGCTTGTACTTTTTGTTCTGCCGCGCGAATATCGGGGCGGTTAGCCAGAAGCTGGGAAGGCAATCCGGCATACACGGTATCGGGAATAATTAGATCTAAGGAACTCGGACTGCGGGGAATTTCTTGCGGATAACGCCCCAATAGGTAGTTCAGATGATTGCTTGTTTCTGTGATACTTTGTTTGATACCAAATTGCAAACTCTTGGTATTTAAGAGCTGCGCTTCAAAACGCTTTACCGCTAGCTCAGTTACCTTAGATGAGGCCTTTTGAAGTTTTACGGTACGAAGAGCAGCACTTTGTAAAGTGATGTTTTGCTCTACTATTTCCAGCTGCCGATCTAAAACTACTAACTCATAATAGTCACTGGCAATTTCCGCCACCAAATTAGTAACCATGTAACGCTGACCCTCTACGCTGGCTAAATAGCGTTTGGTGGCCGCATTTTTAGCATTGTGTAGCTTCGACCAAATATCGATTTCCCAGCTGGCAAAAGCACCAAAGTAGAAATCGTTAAGGGGATCGGGTGTAGGGGTACCGGGAGCGATATCGGTAATGGCATCATTGGCTCCTTTACTGGTATAGCGGCCAGGTTTATCCAATCCTGCGCCAGCATTTAAACCCACAAAAGGTAGGTATTCACCTCGGCGCGCTTGCACTTCATTTCGGCCAATAGCAATTTCTTGCAGACTGATATTTAGCTCTTGGTTGTTTTTAAGAGCGGTATTGATAAGTCCAATTAGCAATGGATCTTTAAAATAGTCTTGCCAATTAACTTGGGCGAGATTAGTACTGTCTTTAGCTTCCGTTTTACCGAAGCTTTGGGGTAAGCTAGCGCCAGCCGATTTTTCCACAAGCGCTGGTCCTTTGCAGCTGTATATGCTCAAGGCAGATAGGCTTACAAGAAGGATTCGAAAATATTTATATTGAAACATTTATTTAAAATTATTCGGTTAGTGGACGTTCGTCTTCATTGCGGATAAGCTTGCGACCTTTGGCAAGACTGGCGAAGAAATAATAGAGTCCGGGCACGATAATAACTCCGAAAACGGTTCCGAATAACATCCCACCCAAGGCCGAAGCACCGATGGTACGGTTACCAATTGCGCCAGCACCAGAGGCAAGTATTAAAGGAATTAAGCCTGCGATAAAAGCAAAGGAGGTCATTAAGATCGGTCTGAACCTCACTTTTGCACCCTCAATGGCGGCGTCGAAAACTGTTGCCCCTTTTTGTCTTTCTAGCTCCGCAAACTCCACGATTAGCACCGCATTTTTACCCAATAGGCCGACCAGCATGATAAGCCCAATTTGAGCATAAATATCATTATCGAGTCCCATTAACTTGAGCAGTAGAAATGAACCAAACACTCCCACCGGTAAAGAGAAGATTACCGTGAGTGGTATGATAAAGCTTTCGTATTGCGCCGCTAACACTAGGTAAACGAAGACCAATACGATTAAGAATACGTATAAGGACTCATTACCTCTATTGGCCTCGTCGAAGGAAAGTCCTTCCCAGGCGATGTCGTATCCTCTTGGTAGGGTCGCTTCCGCTACTTCGCGAATGGCATCAATGGCATCCGCCGTGGTATAGCCCTTTCCGGGCAAGCCTCTAATGGCGGCGGAGTTATACATGTTATAGCGGGTAATCTCGTTGGGTCCCTGTTTTTTCTCCATTTTCATGAAGGCAGAATAGGGCACCATGTCGCCATCTTCATTGGTTACAAAAAGATTCAGTACGTCGGATGGGAGTCTTCTAAACTTAGGATCAGACTGCACATAAACCTTGAAGAACCTACCGAAACGAATGAAACCTTGCTCGTAAGTACTACCAATTAGGATGTCGAGATTTTCCATGGCCTTACCGATAGAAACTCCTTTTTGCATGGCCAACTCATTGTCGAAAACCAACTCATATTGCGGGTAGTTTGCCGCAAAGAAGGTAAACAGGCCTGATAACTCAGGTCTCTTCGCTAAATCGTCTAAGAATTGCTTGTTGATCTTATCAAATTCTTGATAGTCCGTGGTGGTAGTTTTATCCAGAAGTCGCATTGAGAAACCGCCAGAAGAACCAAAGCCAGGAATAGCTGGGGGCTCGAAAAACTCAACGATAGATCCTAAGCCTCTAGATTTTTCTTCTAGCTCTTCCATGATCTCCGTTACAGAGTGTTCTCTTTCCGACCAAGGTTTTAAGTTAATTAAACAGGTGCCGGCATTGGAGCCACGACCTTCGGTCATGATTTCATAACCTGCTAAAGATGATACAGACTCAACCCCGTCTATCTCTTCACAAATTTTCTGCAGGCGTTGTGCTACCTCATTGGTGCGCTCTAAAGTGGCGCCGGGAGGCGTTTGAATAATACCATATATAGTACCTTGATCTTCCGCAGGGATAAAGCCAGTAGGTAAAATTTGATTTTCGAAAACAATTCCTAAACCGAAGGCGATAAGAATGGCGAAAGTAACTACGCGACGATTAACTATTCGTTTTAATAAACCGGCATAAGCGCCTGTTAGCTTATCGAAACCACGGTTAAAACCATCTAAACCACGGTTAAGCAAATTCCTTTTCTTAGGTTTACCATGGTTGTTTTTCAACAACATAGCACATAATACCGGTGTAAGGGTTAAGGCAATGATGGCCGAAATAACAATCGAGCTAGCCATGGTGATGGAGAATTGACGGTAGAAAGTTCCTACCGGACCCGACATAAAAGAGATGGGTAAGAATACTGAAACCATTACGGCGGTAATGGCTATAATGGCTCCACTTATTTCTCCCAGTACTTCTTTTACCGCATTATAGGGAGAAAGGTTTTTCTCATGCATTTTTGCGTGCACTGCCTCTACCACCACAATGGCATCATCTACCACAATACCAATGGCTAATACTAAAGCAAAGAGGGTTACTAGGTTAATGGATAGCCCGAAAAATTGAATCACAAAGAAAGCTCCGATTAATGAAACGGGTACGGCCAGAATAGGAATTAAGGTGGATCGCCAATCTCCTAAAAATAGAAATACTACCAAGGCCACTAATAGAAAGGCATCTCTTAGGGTGTGGATTACTTGTTCGATAGAGGCATCTAAGAATTTAGATACGTCATAGCTAATTTTATAATCCATGCCGGGAGGAAATTCCGCCTTCATTTCTTCCAGCTTCTCCTTTACATTTTCAATTACCTCACTGGCATTACTACCATAGTTCTGTTTTAATACAATTGCCGCCGAAGGGTGTCCATCGAGACTAGAGTAAATATCAAAAAACTCGCTTCCGAGCTCTACTTTTGCAATATCGCGTAGGTGTACATTTTCTCCTTCTGCATTAGCGCGAACAATAATATTTTCATATTCCTCGGGCTTATTAAAACGGCCTTTATAGGTTAAAACATACTCGAGTGATTGGGCCTGAATACCGGAACTCCTTCCTAATCTTCCTGGCCTACCCACAATACTTTGCTCTTGCAAGGCCTCCATTACTTCATCGGTAGAAATGCTATAGGCTCTCATGCGGTCTGGGTTTAGCCACACACGCATCGCGTATTTGCGGCTCCCTAATATTTGGGTTCTGGCTACCCCGTGAATCCTATTGATTTCAGGGATCATTTTAACATCAGCGTAGTTGTAGAGATATTTTTCATCCATACTCTCATCCTTCGCATAGAGGTTAACATACATCAGCATACTAGGCTGAATGGGTGTGATAACCACCCCTTCTCTTTGCACCAAATCGGGCAAGAGTGGCATAACCTGATCTACTCGGGTTTTTACCCGAATTACTGCCTGGTTAGGATCGGTTCCGGGTTCGAAAATTAAGCTGAGGGTAGCCTCTCCAGCACTGGTTGCATCGGTGGCCATATAGCGTAAACCTTGTACCCCATTAATTGAGTTTTCTAAAGTAATTAAGGTTGAGTTTACCAGTACTTCTGCACTAGCGCCTGGGTAGGCAATAAATATATTTACAGTTGTTGGAGCGATCTGAGGAAATTGCGATATCGGCAATTGTTTAATGGCCAGAGAACCCACAAAAACTATAATCACCGATATGACTATCGCCAATACCGGTCTATGAATAAACCGTTTAAACATGATTTAATTTTTAAGGATTTGGAATTACTCTGCGTAGAGATCTAGATTAGCTAGGGTTGCTTTAGGATCTTGAAAATCGATAGCTATTTCATCGTTTTCTTTTACCAACCTTAAGCCTTCTATTAGAATCTTATCGTTTTCTGAGAGTCCAGAGCTCACCGCAAATAAGTGAGGTAATTCGGCGCTAATCGTAATTTCTCTAGCATGTACAATGTTGTCTTCGCCTATTACAAAAACAAAATGTTTGTCTAGTACTTCAAAAGTGGCTTTTTGAGGAATAATTAAAGCATCTTTTAAAGGGACAGACATTAAGATACTGCCGGTTTCTCCGTGTCTTAATAAACCTTTGGGGTTATCAAAGCCTGCTCTGAAAGAGATGTTTCCCGTTTCATTATTAAAGTCTGCCTCTATGGTTTCTATTTTTCCTTCTAATGGAAAAATTTTATTGTTAGCCATTAACAATTTCACCACCACACTGCTGTCCTTTTTTACATTGATTTTATAGTCAAGGTATTTTGCTTCAGGTACATTGTAGTATACCCACATGCGGCTATTATTGGACAAGGTGGTTAAAAGGTCACCCTCATCGATTAAGCTACCTTCTCTCACGTTGAATCTATCAATAATACCGTCGAAGGGAGCATAGATATTGGTAAAACTTAAATGAACATTGGCTAAAGATAATTCTGCCTTGGCCTTTTCAAATTTGGCTTTGGCCATGGCTAATTCATTGGGAGCCACGATATTACTGTCGGCTAAGTTTTTGGTGTTGCGGTATTCTATCTCAGCATAATCCGCTTCAGCCTTGGCCTTTTCATATTCGGCTTGGTATAAACGAGGCATAATTTTGAAGAGTATTTCACCCTTCTTTACGTACTGGCCTTCATCAATGTAAATGTCTTGTAAGAAACCTCGTTCTTGAGCTCTTAACTCAATATGTTGGATGGAGTGTATTTGGCAGACATATTCCTCTGTTAAGGCGGTGTCCATCTTAAATGGGCTGCTAACTATAAAACGAAGTTCTTCTTCTTTTTCTGATTCTTCGTGATGTGAGCTACAGCTATATTGGCTCAATAAGGCTAAAAGCCCTACTAGCATAAAAATTCTTTTCATGGGATATTGATTGACTAAAAAATTCTTTGATTTTGGTTACCAAGCACCATTTTTAAATGGCCCTTACGATTAGCCTTTAATGGCTATTGAACACAAGAGTGTTTTCACTCAAAGAAATGCTATAGTCTAAAATCTTGCAGCAGTAGATAGGTGGGAACAAGCTTTAACGAGAAGTAGCTTTTTTCGGCTAATATTCCAGAAACATAGCCAAAGAAATATAAAGAGCTATGGTTAAAAGAGATGCTTTGACTAAGATTTTTACCAAAGCTTTTTTTCTCAACGCTTACTTCTTCTTCGCTGTCTAAGACTTCGGAAATAATATGGAAATGTGGTTTTCCCCCTAAGCCTTTTTTGTAAAAATGTGGATTTTCAATTAGGTTTAGCTCACTGCTAAACTCCGTATAGGTCTTATCCTGAATACTTATGCTTCCGTCTAAATCAAAGGCAAGCCCTGCGATAAGGGTGCTTAAGAGTAAGAATATGGACAGCAGCTGTTTTCTCATTAGGCGGCGAAATTACGGATTAAAATAATTCTCCAAGGATTATCGCATTTAAAATATTCCTAAAATCTATTTTACAAAAAGTAGGGGAAGGTGCTGCCGATAGCCCCAAGCTTTTAATATCAAAAAAGAATAGCACTTTAGCGGAGTTTAGATAAGCCTTAATAAGTTATCGTGAGTCTTTAATTTTGAAATTTATTTTTTTACGGTAAGATTCTACTTAGAACTTTTCGCAAAATTGTAGGGATTATTACCATTATTAAATGAAAATTAAAAAAATTCTTTTCTTGGCCTCCCTTAGTTTAGGTATTGTGGCCTGTCAAGAACCAGTTAGTACAGAAGCCGAGGCGAATGCTGAGGTACAGGTTGAAAGTGCCCAAGCCATGGTGGAATCAGAGAATGAAACGGATAATTTGGCGCGAGTGGAAGAAATAGAAGCTTTTTCTTTCTTTTAATGAGGCCGTTAGATTAATTTCTGATGGCTTTTTTTGTTATGCTCTAACCTTTCCGTCGGCCCTTTCTTTAAAAAATAGCCAAGACTGCTAAACCATGGGGTTATTTTTTTAGTGCCTTCTTGCGCGAAAATGCGCACATAACCACTTTCTATTTTAAATTTCCGTTCCGCCTGGCTTCCGGTCAAGCCGAGATGCGTGTAGAAGATTTTTCAAACGATTCTTAAATACTAAATTTATTTGCGCATTGTAGGGAGGAAGAAGATTCTACGAAGCCCCATCTTTTAGTAGTAGAAGATAACCCAGAGCTTCTAAGTTTTTTAAAAGACTTATTGCAAAGTTATTACCGAATTACTGTCGCCGAAAATGGCGCTATAGCTTTAAGTTTGTTAAAAAGCACCCAGGAGAAGGATGCCGCAGAAGGTTTGGACTTCAATTTGGTTCTTTCCGACCAAATGATGACGGTACTGGATGGTTTAAGCCTGTTGAATAAGCTGAAGTAAGATCTTGATTTAAGACTTTTGCCTTTCATAATGCTAACCGCTCGCACCGAGGCCAAGCTAAAAATAAGCGCTTTAAAAGTAGGCGTGAATGATTTCCTCACTAAGACCTTTGAAGATGAGTTTTCTAATTTATCTAACCTATCTATAGCGGTTGGCTTTAGTGACTTAGCTTCCTTGTCACGCAGTTTTAAAACGCGCTTCGGTAAATCGTCATCTAGCTTTATGGCTTGATCACCAATTGTTTATAGAACCGTTGCTGAATTTCAACTCTTTGGAAATGAAGGAAATTGCTAAAGAAATGACGGATTAAGCAAAGTAAACTGCTACATATTTGTTACTCGATATGTTGCGTATCGTGTTTTGATTGGAGCAGAGAGTTAGGCATTTATTCCCCCCCCTTCCTATATATTTATCTAGTTCTCGCTCCAGTCAAAATTAGACATCACATTTGGCAGATTATTCCTCTCCTTCCCCCCTTCTTTTTTAAGCTCCTTTGTAAAAGGACAAGGCTTTTCCTCAGCAAACTCGGATAATCTATGATCTATTTATTATTACCCGCGCCTGCCTTGCGTGCTGTCAAATCAAACATTTAAGAATGATTTACAATCGATTCCTTTTATGCCTCTGCCAAGGAGTAGTTATTCCATAGCGCAGTAAAATGAGCATATGCATTTTTCAGCATTTTTGAGATGCTACAGCTTCTTTAAGAATTCAACTTTTTGCTAAAGGTCTTAAGTGTTTTTTTAAGTGAATTGAGCTTATGCTTTTTTTAGGCTAACTTCTCTTTTGTTAAATTTTACAAGATGTAGTAATCTAATAGGCTAATAGTCAGATGAGTATTAATCTCATTTTTATTTTAAATTGACGAATTTTATCGAAAAGATTTTTTATTTTTGTCCATCGATAGTTGCTTATCGTGTTTCGGTTGAGGCAAGAATTTGGAAGTTTTATTTCTTCCCCCTCCCCTTTAATTCAATTTCCTACCTCAGTCGAAAACATTTTATTGGTTTCAGACAAATCAAAAAAGGCTTCCCCTCAAAAGGGAGGCTTTTTTTATGAAGTAGCGCTGAATTAAACCAGGGCCAGAAGCTTTTAAACTTTAAAATGGGCAATCACCTTTTTTTGTGAGAGGAGTTATAAATTCGGCCCTTCAATTTTTACCATGAAGTTTAGTCTTTCCATTCTTCTTTTTCTTTCTGGGCCTTTTGGGTTTTCTCAGGAGTTAACCCAGTTTTTTCCCCAATCTGGCGGAAGCATAGTGCAGCATACACATTATAGTCTCGCCTACAGCGAAGAGCATGAACAGGCTATATGGGTGTTTTATGAATTGGAAAGCGAAGAAGCTAAAGGAGGGTTTAAACGCCGCGACGACTTTAGAGCCGACCCGCTAGTAACTACTGAAAGTGCCACCTTAGCCGATTATAAGGCATCGGGCTACGACCGTGGACATTTAGCGCCAGCGGCAGATATGGCTTTTAGTGAAAACGCTATCAGCGAAAGCTTTTATATGAGCAACATGAGCCCGCAAAAACCCTCTTTTAATCGCGGTATTTGGAAAAAATTAGAAGCGCAGTTTCGCGATTGGGCTTTGGCCGATGGGTCACTATATATTGTTACCGGTCCGGTTTTAAGTCCTGGTCTAGCCAAGATGGGGTCAAACGCTGTTTCCATTCCAAAATATTATTATAAGCTAGCTTTAGATTTCGATGCTGATGAGTTAGGGGCGATTGCTTTTCTTTTACCAAACACAGGGCTTAAAGCCGATTTGCAGAACTTTATCATTAGCATCGATAGCTTGGAAAGTATTACAGGCATCGATTTTTTTGCAGGATTAGACGATCAATTAGAGGCGCAATTTGAAGCACAGGCTGGCGATTTTAATTTCTGGAAAAAGAATAGACCAGCGCCCGTATTCGCACGAGATAGTATCGAGGCAGCTGTAGCGAATTCGGTCTCTGCAGAGAATTCCGCACCCGCGGCAGACTTAGATATGCCTTCGTCTGCCATAAGCAAATATCAGTGGTTGGCAATTGTTTTCCTTCTCCTGCTGATTGTATTGGTCGTCGTGTTTATTGTAAAGCGACGTTCCGCTTAAGGGCTCCTCGTTTATCTTCATAACAATGTTTGGCTGAGAAGAAGCGAGCTTTGCCAAAATACGCCTTTAATGGGTAACAATCAGCGCTCATAATAAAAAAGGAAATAGTGCCGTTTCGGAGCGCTACGCTTTTCGCAGAAAGGTGCGGATATCAGTTTACAGTGATTAGTTTACGGGAAGAAAGGCCTTTTTTGCCTTAACGTTTAAGAACGAGTTTTAATGTGGATTAAGAATGGCAAGCAGCCTTGGTTGATCAGCAAGATTATTTTGATGATAATAAGCAGGATCAGTTTTAAACCTAGCTAAATTATCCCCTGCTTTCCCCGGTAAAAAAATTGGTTCAAGCCTAGGCCATGCTTTTCAGTATGCTAATGCAGGTGCCTATAGTCTCATGCCTATTTATACCAAAAGTGATCAATTGCTTTGGCAAATTACCGGTCAGCTATTAAGCTGCTACCAAACTTATTTTAGTCCTTTAAATCAAATTAGCCACACTGCTTTTAGTAGCTTCACTTTGCCTAAACTAGGCCCTTTTAGTCTGAAAGTGGCGTGCAAACATGCTGGAGCAAAGGCCGATAGGCCTTATTTATTTGTAGCAAAAGGCAGTGCTTCTTAAATAGCGGTGGGCGACGAAAGGAAAAAATGGTTTACCGATGCGGCCGAAAATATCCATTAAAAGTTCCCGGCCATTGAGGCCTTACTTTTCTTTAATGTTCACAACTATAACACTACTAGTTATAAGTCTTTGGATTGGTCAATAGATAGCGACACAAAATGTTTTAATCTGCTTTGTGAGGCTTATCGTAATTTAGAGTCGAGACGAAGGGCGGCAAGGCCACAAAAAAGTCCCTAAGATTTATCGCTAAATTGCAGTGACGGAAAATATTAAAAATTAATTATCCTTTTAACTCCTCAATAAATTCTTGATATGCATCAGTGGAAGCACCTTCAGACTTCGCCATTTCAAAGGCGCGTATTTCTTGTTCTAAAGCAGCTTGCTTTTCACCCGTGGCGGCAAGCAGATGGGCGTAGGTGTCGATAATGTGATGGGCTGGTGTTAATTCAACTGCACGCTGCGCCCATTGAAGAGCCGATTTTAAAAGGGTTTTGTCTTCTACTTTTTCAAAGGCAGTCCAAGCCACGTTATTCAAAGCATTAGCATCGTTCCAGTAGTATTCTTTAACTCCATTGGAAACCGTTTGTGCCCAAAGGTCCCAGTTTTCTTCTTTTTGATATTCCAAGATGGAAAGCTTGAAAACAACCTCATCTTTAGCAATATAACTACCCTCAGCAAGATTAGCCTTGGCTTGCAGATAGGCTTCTTTGCCATCTTCATCGCGGGCACGGTAAAGTTTTTGTCCCAAAACTTGATAAATGCGATCGCTTATAAATGCTAGGGCTTCGGGGCCTTTTTCTTCTTTTACAATAGCGCTATTTTTAAGAATCGTTTGGAAGGTTGTGTTCTCTAAGGCTAAGGGAGATTCCATTAAAATATTCCAATTCGCATCATTCAGCCATTGCTCAAAAGGAATGCTACTGAAGTAGCGATCTACCTCGTCTGAATTTACCATATTGGCCTCCGACATTAGGCTAAAGTAAGAAGACATAAAGGCCGGATTATCGAAGTTGGCGTCTTTATTCGCTAAGAAATACGGAATATTGTTTTCTGGGTCAGAGGCTCTTTTTCCATTGTTTATATACGACTGCGGATCGCGGTTTGCACCAACGCTTACCAGTAATTTATCGCCTTTCTCGTCGAGGTACAAAAGCGTAGGATAAGCACGAATAGTATAGTTTTTAGCGATATCAATTCCTTCGCCTTTTTCCATATCAATTTTTAAGCACACATAATTATTATTGTAATAATCGGCTACCGATTGATCGGTAAAAATATTGGCGCTCATCCATTTACAAGGGCCACACCAAGTGGTGAAACAGTCAATAAAAACGGGTTTGCCCTCTTCTTTGGCCGCCGCTAAACCTTCGGCAAATGTCAAATTTCGAAATTCAATTTCGCCAGCCGCAAGGCTAAAACTAAAAAGGAGAGAAAATAATAGGTACTTCATAATGCTGATCTTAATTGGATGGGAATTTTTTACGAGTCACAAGGTATTTAAATTATTGGCATCTTGCGAAAGCGGGAAAACTACAAGCCTGAGTTCGATGTAAAATTAGGCCTCAGACCTCTTATAAATAGTGGGTTTCAAGCCGAAGCG
>PZPB01000077.1 GCA_003045865.1 Bacteroidota bacterium
TAGCACTCAATCAATCTCAATACTCAATACTTAATACTCTGTACTATGGAGAGATGTATTAAGTAGTTAGTATTTAGTACCTAGTAGGGCTTTTTCAATACTTAGAAATCCTTTCTACGAATTGTAAAGCTGTTCTTTAGGCTCCTTATAATAGCCTAATTGTCTACCCTAGCACTCAGCCAGTCTCAATACTAACTACTTAATAATCTGTACTTTGGAGATAGTATTAAGTGGTTAGTATTTAGTACCTAGTAGGGCTTTTTCAATACTTAGAAATCCCTTTCTACGAATTGTAAAGCTGTTCTTCAGGCTTCTTAAAATAGCCTAATTGTCTACCCTAGCACTCAATCAATCTCAATACTCAATACTTAATACTCTGTACTATGGAGAGATAGTATTAAGTAGTTAGTATTTAGTACCTTTTTCAATTCTCAAAAATCTCCCTCTCCGAATTATCCCCCTAACTCTTATTCTCATTAAATAACCAACCTTCCCAATCTACCACTCAACCAATCTCAATACTCAATACTTAATACTCTGTACTTTGAGAGCCTCTCAAATATCTTTTAAGAGGTGATCGTCTTTAAATCAGCAATGGTTGCCAAAGGGTCTTCAGAATTAAAAACGAAACTACCGGCTACTAGCACATCTGCGCCAGCGGAAGCTAGAGCTTTAGCATTGGCATTGGTAACACCACCGTCAATTTCAATCTGGGTAGAGCAGCCTGCTTCCTGTATCATCTGCTTTAGTTCGCGCACCTTAGTATAAGTGTTCTCAATAAATTTTTGACCGCCAAAACCAGGATTTACACTCATTAGGCAAACTAAGTCGATATCGGCTAGGATGTCTTTTAAAAGACTTACCGGAGTATGTGGGTTCAAGGCTACACCAGCTTTCATTCCCGCCGCCTTAATGGCTTGCAAGCTGCGGTGAAGGTGGGTGGAAGCTTCGTAATGTACGGTTAAGATGTCTGCGCCTACTGCTCTAAAGTCTTTGATATAACGCTCGGGTTTTTCAACCATCAAGTGAACGTCTAAAGTTTTGGTAGCAATACGACTGATCGCTTGAATTACGGGCATTCCAAAAGAGATATTAGGAACGAACATGCCGTCCATCACATCGAGGTGAAACCAGTCGGCTTCACTATTGTTAATCATTTCACAATCGCGACCGAGGTTTAAAAAATCGGAGGCCAGAAGGCTGGGTGCAATTAGAGCCATATTAGAAATTTTTGTAAAAATAAAGCCCCCCAAAAAGGGAGGCTTTAAAAAGGTTTAACCTAGATAAGTTTTAAGAATTTTACTTCTAGAAGTATGTTTCAAACGACGAATCGCTTTTTCCTTAATTTGACGAACACGCTCGCGGGTAAGATCGAATTTTTCTCCAATTTCTTCTAAGGTCATGGGGTGTTGACCACCTAATCCGAAGTACAAACGCACTACATCACCTTCACGAGGCGTGAGAGTAGCCAAAGATCTTTCGATTTCTGTACGCAAAGAATCTTGCATAAGGTCATCGTCAGGATTAGGGCTATCGCCCGTATTTAATACGTCATATAGGTTGCTATCTTCTCCTTCAACTAAAGGCGCATCCATGGAAATGTGGCGACCACTATTACGCATGCTTTCCTTTACATCGTTTTCCCCCATTTCTAGGTTCTCAGCGATTTCTTCGGGCGAAGGTGCTCTTTCGTTTTCTTGTTCTAATTGGGCATAAGACTTATTAATCTTATTGATAGATCCAATTTTATTAAGCGGTAAGCGAACAATACGCGATTGCTCGGCAAGGGCTTGTAAGATGCTCTGGCGAATCCACCAAACGGCATAAGAGATAAACTTAAAACCTCTGGTTTCATCAAAACGCTGGGCCGCTTTAATTAATCCTAAGTTACCTTCGTTAATTAAATCGGGTAGGGTTAAACCCTGGTTTTGATATTGCTTAGCCACAGAAACCACAAAGCGGAGGTTAGCTTTAGTTAACTTTTCTAAAGCTACTTGGTCACCGGCCTTGATACGCTGTGCTAACTCAACTTCTTCTTCGGCGGTGATAAGATCTACCTTACCAATTTCCTGAAGATATTTGTCGAGAGAAGCGGTTTCACGGTTGGTAACCTGTTTTGTGATTTTTAACTGTCTCATTGACTCTTTATATAATTAAAAAATTATTGAATTGAAAAAAGAAAAGGACCTAGTCTTTACTTGGCTTATCTAATAAAGCCTTGCGAGATAGTTTTAGTTTACCACGATCGTCTTTTCCGATCAATTTAACTTCAATTTTATCTCCTTCAGTCAATTCTTCCTCAACTTTCTCTAAACGACGGTGCGCAATTTCACTAATGTGAAGCAAGCCATCGGTGCCGGGAGCGATTTCTACAAATGCTCCGTAAGGCTGTATAGAACGCACTGTGCCGGTAAACACATCACCAACTTCGGGCATGAAAGCAATTTCTTTGATACGACCAATGGCTCTTTCCATTTTGCCCGCATCAGTACCGCTAATTTCTACGATACCAAATTCGCCTTCTTCTTCAATTGTAATGGTAGTCTCAGTATCTAACTGCAGTTTCTGAATATTCTTGCCTCCCGGTCCGATAATCATTCCAATAAATTCTTTTGGAATTTTCACTACGCTTAATTTAGGGGCATGAGGTTTCATTTCGCTACGAGGAGCGTCAAGAGTTTTCATCATCTCACCTAAAATATGCATACGGCCATCTTTCGCTTGATTCAAAGCTTGCTCAAGAATTTCGTAGCTAAGACCAGTAACTTTAATGTCCATCTGACAAGCAGTGATACCTTTTTCAGTACCGGTAACTTTAAAGTCCATATCTCCTAAATGATCTTCATCACCTAAAATATCAGAAAGTACTGCAAACTCTCCAGTTTCGGTATTGGTAATTAAACCCATCGCGATTCCTGAAACAGGTGCCTTCATTTTAATCCCAGCATCCATTAGCGCAAGTGTACCTGCACAAACCGTAGCCATAGAAGAGGAACCATTAGATTCTAAAATATCAGATACAATACGGATAGTGTGATAGTTATCGTCAGGAATCATGCCTTTAAGAGCACGTTGAGCTAGGTTACCATGACCAATTTCACGACGGCTTGTTCCTCTAATTGGACGAGCTTCACCCGTTGAAAATGGAGGGAAGTTATAATGTAAGTAAAAACGCTCGGAACCGCGGAAGGTTACATTGTCGATGCGGTTTTCGTCTAATTTAGAGCCTAAGGTTACGGTAGTCAAAGACTGAGTTTCTCCTCTAGTGAAGATAGCAGAACCGTGGGTACTCGGTAAATAATCTACTTCCGACCAGATAGGACGAATTTCGTCTGTTTTACGACCATCTAAACGCTGACGATCTTTCAAGATCATATCACGCATCGCATGGTACTCTACCTCGTGGTAATAGGTTTTTATAAGGTCGGACTTTTCAGCTAATTCTTCGTCGCTGAAATTTTCGGCCATGTAGGTATCGCGCGCCTCTTTAAAAGCTGCACTGCGATCTTCTTTGGAGTGACCACCTTTCGCAATACCGTATACGGTATCATAAAGGTCAGCCATAATTTTTTCGCGTAAGGCCTCGTCGTGTGTTTCGTGGCTGTACTCGCGTTTCACGCTGGCTTTAGCAACTTGGCTCGCTAAGTCTAACTGTGCTTGTACTTGTACCTTAATTGCTTCGTGAGCAAAGGCAATGGCGTCTAGCATCTCCTTTTCAGAGATTTCATGCATTTCGCCTTCTACCATTACTACGCTATCGGCAGTGGCACCAATCATCATGTCAAGGTCAGACTCTGTCATCTGTTCAACCGAAGGATTGATCATTAACTTACCGTTAATACGACCTACGCGTACTTCAGACATTGGGCCATTAAACGGAATGTCAGAAACTGCGATAGCAGCAGAAGCGGCTAAACCAGCTAATGCATCGGGACTAACCGAAGGCTCCCAAGAAATAAGACTAATCATCACCTGAGTTTCAGCGTGGTAATCAGTAGGGAAAAGGGGACGTAATACGCGGTCAACTAAGCGCATCACTAATATTTCGTCGTCACTAGGACGGGCTTCTCTTTTAATAAAACCGCCGGGCATACGTCCGCCAGCGGAGAATTTTTCGCGGTAATCAACGGTTAAAGGCAAAAAGTCGATTCCCTCTTTAGCTTCTTTGTTAGAAACTACAGCGGCCATCACCATTGTATCGCCCATGCGAACTACAACTGCGCCATCAGCTTGTTTAGCTAATTTGCCAGTTTCGAGTGTAATGGTACGTCCGTCTTCGAGTGTTATCTCCTGCTTAATTGCGTTTGGAATCATGTAAAATTGTATCTATGGTAAAATGCTTAAAAGACAAAAGAAGGCAATCGTAAAATTGCCTTCTTTTTAGTAGAAATTACTTTCTAATTCCGAGTTCGGCGATAATCGCACGGTATCTTTCTATATCTTTCTTCTTGAGGTAAGCCAATATACGACGACGCTTTCCTACTAAATCTACTAGAGCTTTTTCAGTAGCGAAATCTTTACGGTTCTTTTTCAAGTGCCCAGTAAGGTGATTGATACGAAAGGTAAAAAGAGCAACTTGCCCTTCTGGTGAACCGGTGTCGGATTCAGATTTTCCGTGTTTTTGGAAAATTTCAGTTTTCTTTTCTGATGTCAAATACATGTCAAAATCGTTTAGATGAATGTTATGTAATATAAAATTTGAGCCTGCAAAAGTAGGTAATCTTTCTTAATTATTTGCTAGCCTTAGGGTTAACTTGTGTATAGGTCATTTTTAAAAAAGACGCCAACTTGGTTTTTAGATTTTTTCTTTCAACAATAAAGTCTAAAAAGCCATGCTCTAAAAGGAATTCCGAAGTTTGGAAACCTTCGGGCAAGTCTTTACCAATGGTTTCTTTTACAACTCTTGGTCCGGCAAAGCCAATTAAAGCACCGGGTTCTGCGATATTTATGTCGCCAAGCATGGCGAATGATGCGGTAACACCACCGGTAGTAGGATCGGTTAAAACCGAAACATAAGGAAGGCCGTGTTTTCCTAACTGCGCCAATTTTGCACTAGTTTTTGCCATCTGCATAAGCGAGAAAGCTGCCTCCATCATTCGCGCGCCCCCACTTTTAGAAATCATAATGAAGGGCTTTTGATATTTTATCGCGTGATCAATGGCCTTGGAAATTTTCTCTCCTACCACTGATCCCATCGAACCGCCAATAAAGTTGAAGTTCATGGCCGCAATTACCACGTCAATGTCGTTTAACTTGCCATAGCCTGAACTAACGGCATCTTTTAAACCCGTTTTTTTAACTGCGGCTTGGTAGCGTTCGGCGTATTTTTTAGTGTCTTCAAATTTGAGGGGATCACCGCTGCTCATTTTAGCATCGAGTTCGGTAAATTTTCCTTCATCAAATAAAAAGGAAAAGTACTCCTTGGCATTAACTCTTTCGTGAAAACCGCAGTTTCCGCAAACCCAATGGTTAGCAGCATGGTCTTCTACACTGCTTATCACTTTGCACTTTTTACACTTATACCACAGTCCTTCCGGCGTTTCTTTCTTGTCTTCCGTTTTTGTGGTAATTCCTTCTTTGTTTCGTACAAACCAACCCATAAGCTATTTTTAATAAAGTGAAAAAGCCTGCACCCCTATAAGGGTATGCAGACTTTATTTTCAAATATGTTTAAATCGAATGAAATCTACAAACCCTTAGGCAATGGTAATTTCTTTCTCTAAGTATACGTCTTGAATGGCATTTAATAATTGAACACCTTCATTCATTGGCTTTTGGAAAGCTTTTCTTCCTGAGATAAGTCCTTGTCCACCAGCTCTTTTGTTAATTACCGCGGTGCGTAAGGCCTCGCTTAAATCGTCAGCTGCGTTGCCACTAGATGCGCCACCACTGTTAATTAATCCGTTGCGACCCATATAGCAATTCGCTACTTGGTAACGGGTAAGGTCAATGGGGTTGTCAGAGGTTAATTCGGTATAAATACGCTTGTCTAATTTACCATAGCTACTATCACCGCTGTTTAAAGCTAAATAACCACCATTGTTTTCTGGTAATTTTTGCTTGATAATATCCGCTTGGATAGTTACTCCTAAATGATTCGCCTGCGCGGTAAGGTCAGCGGAAACGTGGTAATCTTTGTCAGATTTGAAGGCCGAGTTACGAATGTAGCACCAAAGGATGGTCGCCATTCCTAATTCATGGGCGTATTCGAAAGCTTCCGCTACTTCTACAATCTGACGGTTACTTTCTTCAGAACCGAAATAAATGGTAGCACCAACTGCTACGGCACCCATATCCCAAGCATTTTTAATTGAGCCAAACATAATTTGGTCGTAAGTATCTGGATAGGTCATTAATTCATTGTGGTTAATTTTCACAATGAAAGGAATTTTATGAGCGTATTTTCGAGAAACGCTTGCTAATACACCATAAGTACTCGCTACGGCATTACATCCGCCTTCGATGGCTAGCTTCACAATATTTTCTCCATCAAAATAGATAGGGTTTTTTGCGAAAGATGCACCGGCTGAATGCTCAATACCTTGGTCTACTGGTAAAATGGAAAGGTAACCCGTGTTGGCTAATCTGCCGTGATCGTATAAAGCGCTTAAGCTTCTTAATACTTGTGGATTACGGTTGGAGGGACCAAATAGGTCGTTCACAAAGTTTGGCCCAGGTAGGTGGAGTAGACTTTTGTCAATCGTTTTACTTTGGTGGTTAAGAAGGCTTTCTCCTTCCTTACCTAATAAATCTGAAATTTGATTGATATTCATATTGCTATTGATAAGATTTTTTGAACTCGCTACAAAAATAGAGTTTTTTCCATGCCATCCTCAGAAAGGATAACCTAAGGCGATATTATAGGTTAAATTATTAAAAACTGGCTTGGTCGAAATTACCCATTCCTCTTGCTGCGCCCAATATCCGGGGTCTCTTAGTTTAATACCTGTGTCGAAACGAATTACGAAAAAATCTAAGTCTAAACGTAAGCCTAAACCACTGCCGATGTATAAATCGCGCCCTAAATTTTGCAAGCTAAAGCTACTTTCTTCCGATTCTAAACCGCCACTTAACCAAATGTTTCCCGCATCTACAAAAATGGCCCCTTTTAAACTGCTGTAAATAGGGAAGCGATACTCTAAATTGCTAAGCAGCTTGAAGGTTCCAATGGCGAAGTTGTTATTTCCGGTTCCAGTATAAGTAGAAACTTGCTCAATTCCACCGCCAGCGCGATAAGCAGGCCAAGCCCTCAAGTCATTAGTACCTCCTAAAAAGAAAAAGCGAGAAAAGGGTGGAACGCGCAACTCGGTTCCATCGCTAGTGAAGGTGCTTAGGCCATAGGGTAAAATAAAACCAGCATTTAATCGGGCTATCCATAAATGCTCTTTACTCTGTCTGTAATATTGGCGGTAATCGATTTCGAGGCGGCCAAATTGATAAACTGGAACCGAAAATAGGGTGCTAAAATCGTCATTATTAACATCGCCTGTTCCACGGGTTAATAATGATTGTGCATTACCAGCAACCTCTAAATTGCTGGTGAAGAAATTATAACTTTTCTGCCGTAAGGACTTCTGTCCAGAGTAGGTGAAAATCCAAGAAGTGCTGCTAATAAACTCTGAACTAAAGGCTAAAACCTGAATAGGATCTAACTGTGAAATAAAACTGTTATCAATGGAAAAAAGATTAGAAAAGCTGACATTTAGTAGGCTAATTCGATGCGTTTTTTGCGGGCTTTCTTGCCATTCGTAATTCAATCGTCCCCCAAAAGTTTCACGATCAAATTCTACCCTAGCGGTACGATTCGCATAAATATCAAAACTGGACTGAGGTAACATTCTTTTTGGATTAAGTCCTTCCGTATTAAAAGGTAGGAGAAAGCGGGGAAGCTCAATTTTTAGCTCCGCACCAATTTCAAAGGTGCGCGAAAGTATTTCGCTGTTACTTACAGAAGGTTGGTATTCTAAACCACTATTCACATTAAAGCTTAGCGCTTCACCACCTCCAAAAAGGTTGCGGTTAATAATTCCAACGGAGCCTAATACACCGTAGTTACCAGAAGTGTTGGTAGCTTCTGTGCTAGCCGTGAAAGTGCGCTTATCGCGCGGTACTAAACGTACCTGCGCATCCAAATACATTTCTTCATTTTCACCTTTTACAGTGATAAAAGAAATTTCTTTAACGTCAAAAGCATTGTAGGATGAAAGGTGATTATAGCTTTCTAAAACAGCTGACTTCTTGTATAAATCACCTTTCTTAAAATGAATGGCATCTACTAAATAACGTCCATTATATTGAAGCGTATCAAATCTTAATTGATATTCTTTGTACACTGAACTATCGCTTTTTCCAATTTTTTGATTGAAATCAAAATCCGGAATAATGGTCACCTTGCGATAGAAATATTGTTTGGGCTTTTGGTAAACTATCGAATCGCCTACACGGGTAGGAATTCCTTTTATCAGTAAGCGCAAGGCAACCAAGCCCGACTCTTTAACGTGAATGGTATCGGCTTCAAAACTGATATAGACTTCCGTGAAATTGTAATAGCCGTTATTTTGAAAGATTTCGGCTAGTCGGCTTCTTTCGTTATCCAAGCGGGTAGAATTGTAAAACTGCCCCTCGCTGAGTAGGCTCTCTTTACGGTTTTTAAAAACCAAACTTTCTAGCTTAGGACTTATATCATAACTAAGACTATCGATTTTATATCGAGGACCGCGTTTTACGCGATAAACTACTTCCGCTTTCTTTTTTTCGGGATGAGTAATGATGTCAGTTTCTACTTTTACCTGAAAATACCCAGTGTTGAAATAATAATTCTCTAATTGGCGAGCACTAGGTTTTACCGCATTTTCATCAAAAATAATGGGCTTTTTACCATAGCGCGAAAAGAAGGTAGAATCCTTGCCGCTACCCCAGCTGTGAATGCCTAATCCGGGTCTTAAATTTTTGAAAATTAGATAGTTATTTGGTTTCTGTTTGATAACATTTTCGGCCTCGAAATTCACCTTGCCACCATCTACTAGATCTATTTTATAATCCCATAAGAGATACTGATTGTCAGGCACGTGCCGTGTATATTTACAGGCGAACATGCTGATGCTTAAAAATAAAATAGAAAATAGGCGCCTTGCCATCTAAGCGTTTTAATTTTGACAAAAATACATTATGCCAAGCGGAACTGAACAAAAGTTAATAAGGAAGCTGAAACAACGGAAAAATCGTTGGCAAGAAAAGCTATTTATTGCCGAAGGCCCTAAGGTTATCGCCGATTTGGTGTCGGAAGGTTTAGAGCCGATAAAGGCTTGGTCTACAGAACTAAACTCGCCCTATCAAGTCATCTCTGAAAAGGATTTAGCTGCCCTTACCAACTTTAGTACGGCCAATGAATCTTTAGCTATTTTCCCCTTTCCCGAACTGGCTTTTTCAAATTCACCGCGTATTTTAATTTTAGATGGTATTAATGACCCTGGCAATTTGGGTACGCTTATTCGCACCGCCGATTGGTTTGGTTTTAAAGAAATTTATTGTACCCATGGCACCGCCGATGTTTACAATCCTAAAACCGTGCAAAGCACCATGGGTAGTATTGCGCGTATTAAAATCGCTTACGCAGATGCGCAGGAATTACACGATTCACTAAAGGATAATTATCGCTTACTTCGCGCAGATATGCAGGGATTATCGCTTACGGAATTGAAGGAAAACTCCGATCAGAATATCGCCTTAGTAATGGGAAGCGAAAGCCATGGCCCCAGTTTATTTTGGCAAGAAAACACCGAAGCAATTACCATCAATAAGGCCAATGCCGATTCGGCTATTGATAGCTTAAATGTGGCGGTCGCGGGGGCAATTATGATGGAGCGCTTAGCGCAGAAGTGAACTTATAGTGGATTGTTGTGCCCCATTAAAAGAAAAAGCCAACGCACAAAGCAAAGAGTGCTAACGCACACATTGCTTTTTTGCCAACGCTCGGCAGAAAAATGATAAATTGAACTACTAAAAGAAAGACATAGAGTAAATGGAGATAAACAGACTGAAACCAAGAAAGGCCCTGAACAAAGCCTTTTTGAAAGTAAAGCCAAACAGGACAGAAATCGAAGGTTTCAAGACCAATCTCATACAGCTACTCGATAGGACGAATGACACCGAATCAGAAGAGTTTCATAAAAATCTTGTCATTGACTTTCTCAAAAAGACCTATTACGATCCAAACCATTTCATAAATACCAAAGGACGAAACGACCTTGTAATTCACAACGGAGACAAAGCAAAAAGCACGGTTGGAGTAATCATTGAAGCAAAAAAGCCGACCAACAAAAGTGAAATGGTGAAACCATTCGCTGATGGCGATACGCCTCAGCAAATGGTTTCTAAGCTAAACGCGAAGGCTTTTCAGGAATTGGTGCTTTATTACCTCCGTGAAAGAATTACTCAAAACAACCTTGAAACCAAACATTTGATTATCACAAACATCAATGAATGGTTCATTTTTAATGCTACAACTTTCGACAGACTATTTGCTCAGAACAAAAAGCTTGTAAAACAATTCAATGACTTTGAAGGTGGCCGATTGGCAGACACGAAAACCGACTTTTTCTACAAGCAAATTGCCGAACCATTTATCGCAGACATCAAAACTGAAATTGAATTTACTTATTTCAATATACAGGATTATCAAAAACCGCTTCGGAATGATGATAAGGCGGACGACAATAAGCTAATTGCACTTTTCAAGTTACTTTCTCCCGAACATCTTTTAAAACTTCCATTTACCAACGACAGCAACAGTCTTGACAAACGCTTTTACAGCGAGTTGTTGCACATAATCGGATTGACGGAAACCAAGCAAGGAAGCAAAAAACTGATTGAACGAAACAAAGCAGGTGAACGACACACGGGAACCCTCCTTGAAGATGCCATTATTCAGTTGGACAGCTTGGATAAAATCAGCCGTTTAGAACGACCAAGTCAATTTGGAAATACTCAACAGGAAAAGCTTTTCAATGTAGGACTTGAATTATCCATCACTTGGATAAATAGAATCCTCTTTTTGAAATTGATGGAAGCTCAACTCATCACCTACCACAAAGGCGATAACTCCTATTCGTTTCTCAATCTTGACAAGATTAAGAACTATGACGACCTGAATAGCTTGTTTTTTCAAGTATTGGCAAGAAAATATGACGAGAGAAATGAAGATGTAATCAAAGTTTTTGAAAAAGTACCTTACCTCAATTCTTCCCTCTTTGAGCCAACTGAAATTGAGCAGAATACGATTTTCATCAGCAACCTGAGAGATGATAAAACCATTCCCATCATTTCTACAACCGTGCTTAAAAATGAGCAAGGAAAGAAAAGAACAGGAAGTTTAACCACGCTCCAATACCTTTTTGAATTCCTCAATGCTTACGATTTCAGCAGCGAAGGCTCGGAAGAAATTCAGGAAGAAAACAAATCACTTATTAACGCTTCAGTTCTCGGATTGATTTTCGAGAAAATAAACGGCTATAAAGACGGTTCATTTTTTACTCCAGGTTTCATTACCATGTATATGTGCCGTGAGACTATTCGCAAAGCAGTTGTTCAGAAATTCAATGAAACAAAGAATTGGAAATGCAAAGAACTTGAAGAATTGTACGACAAAATTGAAGACCGAAAAGAAGCTAACGAGATTGTAAACAGTCTGAAAATTTGTGATCCTGCCGTTGGTTCAGGACACTTTTTAGTTTCTGCACTTAATGAAATGATTGCCGTTAAAAACGACTTAAAAATTCTACAAGACCGTGACGGCAAGCGACTAAAAGAATATGAGGTTGAAGTAGTCAATGATGAACTCATTGTGACGGATGAAGAAGGAGAACTTTTTGACTACAATCCAAAGACTAAAGAAAGTCAACGAATCCAAGAAACACTCTTCCACGAAAAGCAAACCATCATTGAAAACTGCCTTTTCGGAGTAGACATCAATCCGAACTCTGTAAAAATTTGCCGTTTGCGTTTATGGATTGAGCTTTTGAAAAACGCTTATTACAAAAATGCAACAGAACTAGAAACGCTTCCAAACATTGACATTAACATCAAGTGTGGCAATTCCTTAGTGAGCCGTTTTGACATTGATGCCGACCTAAAACAAGCCTTGAAAAAAAGCAAGTGGTCGATTGACAGCTACCGAATAGCGGTTGACACGTACCGAAACGCTGAAAGTAAGGAGCAGAAAAGAGCCATGGAAAGGCTTATTGCCGACATTAAAACAGATTTTAGAAGTGAGATTGCACTTAGCGACAAGTTAGCAGTTAAGTTTAGGAAAGTGCGAGATGAGCTTTTTAAACTAACCAACCAGCAGCAACTTTTTGAAATGGGCAAAAAGGAAAAAGCAGCTTGGAACAAAAAAGTGGCTAAACTGACCCAAGTCACCAAAAAGTTAGAAACTGAAATTGAAGAAATAAAAGCCAACAAGATTTTTGAAAACGCTTTTGAATGGCGTTTTGAATTTCCTGAAGTGTTGAATGATGAAGGCGATTTTGTAGGATTTGATGTTGTTATTGGAAATCCGCCTTATTTTCAAATTCAATATAGCGGATTTAGCAATAGTGACTATTTTAAATCATATAAAGTGTTTGAGAGAACGGGTGATATTTACTCACTGTTTTTTGAAAAATCCATTGAAATACTGAGACAAAATGCTGTTTTATCCTTTATAACATCAAACCGTTTTTGCAATACAAATTATGGTTTAAGCACAAGAGAATTCCTTTCTAACTTTAATTTACTTGCTTTAATTAATTTCAACAATGTTGACATATTTGATGAAGCAAATGTTGGCACTATAATTATTTCTTTGACAAAAGAACTTGCAAAAGAAAATAGTAAGTTTATTGCAATCCAGCTCAATGAATTAAAATTAGCACAAGAACTTGGTTCATCTTCTCTAAATTTAAAAATCAATACAAATCAAAAATATTTTGGCAAAGAGTAGTGGGTTTTTGGAGATAACAAAATACTTGATTTAAAATATAAAATAAGAAGTAAATCTAT